>NZ_JASDCB010000056.1:0-30403 GCF_030408135.1 Pseudoalteromonas sp. APC 3691
TGCGCATCTTATACAGTATGCCTTCGAGCGTTTTTCTATGGTCGGGCTTATTATAAATTCGACCACTTAAGTACATTACTTTTGATAAGACATTCCATGTCCCGTCTGTTAACATTAATCTTGGCATGTAGGTTCGGTGTAAGGTTTTCTGGCGAATTCAATTATACCTTATCTTCATGCTGTTTGTTTTTCATACCACAAAGATCAACACGCCCTAGTTAAAAATTCACTCGGTGTTTCAAGCGTAGTAGGAGAAAACTGCATGGTTTTCCATATGTACTGCTCAAGTGTGGGTTTAAAAAATTCCATTTCTGATTTTGGTGGGTTCTTCGCTAAGCGTTCTGCATACTCAGCTACCGTGTTTGCGTTATCATTAACTTCGTCATAGAGCGATGTACGTAAATAGTAGTTATCTTCCATTTTGCTAAATGAATCAAACTTAAGCGCTTGCTCTAAGCCGCTTTGAGCCGCCAAATAAACACCAAAGACAGTAGAAATAACCATAAAAAATTGATTTAACCAAAAGCCAGTGCTTTTCAGTTCTTTATGATCAGCTGTTTTAAGGGCTTGCGAAAATTTTTGAGTAACTATAGGTGGTTTTTTATTGTTTTCTGGGATGTGACTAGTTGGTTCCAACAGCTCGTTCCTTGAATAATTGCTTCCTTTTTAGGCGTACAAGAATACTTAAAAATTAACCAGTTAGCAATGTAGCCACTCGTATTGAATATACTTTTAATGTATTTACCTATATCTACAAGTAGTCACTTAAGTATGGCTTAGCTTAAATACTTAATAAAGAGGGTACTTAAGCTAAAGCTATTTTAAACTGTCTAATTAAATCATCTAGCGAAGCAGTTAAACGCGAGTTCATGGCTCAATATGCATGACTCTATATTAATGAATAGAGAGTTTTTGTAGTGCCTGAGGCTATTTTGTTAGCAAAGTAACGTATTACCAATAAACGGACTAAAAAAACCTTCTTTAATAACTCAATAATGAGGCGTAGTTAGCCTTTATATTTAAGGCGTTGTTGGCCCAACTCCTAAGAGGGGTATTTATTTTTGTTATACAAAAGTGGAGAACTTTTTACACAGGCAAAGGCTATGTATTTAAAAGCACAGCGCCGCTTTTATTTTCGCCTAAATGATCATCTTTATTGTAAATTGGGCAACTTTTAAGTGATAAGCAACCACATCCTATACAGCCGTCTACTTTGTCGCGCAGGCGTTGCATATGCGCAATTCGCTCATCAAGTTGCGCTTGCCAATGTTTTGAAAGTGCTGACCAGTCTTGTTTTGTTGGTGTGCGGTTGTCGGGTAGGGTAGCTAAGGTGTTTTTAATCTCATCGAGCGTAACTCCCATCGCTTGAGCTGCTTTTATTACAGCTACACGGCGTAATACATCAGGTTTATAGCGTCGCTGATTACCATTATTTCGCCAGCTCTTAATTAAAAACTTAGTTTCGTAAAAGTGAAGAGTAGATACTTTTACACCACTTCTTTTTGCTATATAGCCAACGGTTAGGTTAGCTTCGGTTAACTTTTTTTGTCCTACTGGCATTATTTTAATCCTTTAGTTGACCTCAATATAACTTGAGGTTTTAAGCTTTTACCACATTAAAAAAAGAGCTAACTAAATGCAATATAAAAATGCTCGGAAAACCATTATTATTTATTCAAGCGCACGTAAAAACGGCAATACCACAGCCCATGTTAATAGCTTTGCCGAGCAAAATGATGTGCGTGTAATTTGTCTAGATGATTATAAAATTGCGCCATACTGTTATAACAAAAACTATAAAAATGATGACTTTTACGCGCTATTTGAAGCGGTTTTAAAGTACGACCATTGGGTGTTCGCGTCTCCTGTTTATTGGTATAACACTACGGTACAAATGAAGTCTTTTATAGATAGGATCACAGATTACATGGATGACGAAACCTTGAAGCCGAAGTTACGGGCTTTACGTAATAAAGATTTTTCGTTGTTATCAAACGCATCATCGCTTGAAGCGCCTGATATTTTTGTAGAAATGTTTAAACGAACATTTAGCTATTTAGGTATGCAGTTTATTAACCACCATCATAAAAACACTCAATCGGCAGCATGATAAGCTGCCCTTTCTTCTTTGCTTCTGTTAGTTTTATAAATAGGTTAACTTATTTAAAACACAGGATTGTTTATGAAATTCCTATTACTGCTTTTACTTATAAGCCCATTTTCGCAAGCGGGTGAAAACCTTATTAAAGACTTTGGTTACTTTTATAGTGTTCCGGAGCATGTTCAGATAAATGACTCTACGGTATTCAAAATAGCCTTTGATGTTGGTGATGGCGCTAAAAAAGGTGAGCAGAACACTTCAATGAACTCACTTGCACGTTTTATTAATATGCATGTAGCACACGGTGTAAAGCCAGATAACATTCAACTAGCGTTAGTGGTACATGGTAGTGCTAGCGTTGATGTATTGGCTAATAGTGAATATAAAGAACGTTTTAAAGCAGATAACAAAAATCAAAGTTTAATAAAGCAATTGTTGGCCAATAACACCGTGGTTTATGTATGTGGGCAATCGGCTACGCATCATAAAGTAGCACCAGAACAACTAATTGAAGGTGTGCAAATGTCACTTTCGGCGATGACAGCACATGCCCAGCTGCAACAGCAGGGTTATACACTTAATCCATTTTAATAATTAACATGACAAAAAATATTCTCTGCTTTGGTGATTCTAATACGTGGGGTTTAAACCCTGTAACGGGAAAACGCTTTGATGAAAATATCCGATGGACATCGCTATTAAATAAAAACTTAGGGCGTGGCTTTAACGTAATAGAGGCAGGGCAGCCTAACCGCACGTTAGTGCATAATCCACCGTTTGATGGCGTGCTTAATGGTGTTAGTTATCTAAAGCCTTACTTGGATAAGCATGAGCTCGACTTTATTATTATTGCCCTTGGTACAAACGATCTTAAAAAACGTTTTAATTTAACACCTAATTTAATAGCAGATGGCTTAAATGATTTAATTAACTCAATACATATTTATTATCAGCAAGGTAGTACTTTAAAATCCCCTAAAATTATTATTGCTAGCCCACCTAAAATAAGAATCACTGAGCAGTATTCGCGTATTTATGAAGGTGCAGATACAAAAGCAACAAAGCTCTCTAGTGCATTTAAAAGCGTTGCGGCTAATAATAAATGTACTTTTATTGATTTTAATACATTTATTAATGTAACAGCCGGTGATGGGCTTCACTTTGAAAGTAATCAGCATTTAACGGTAAGTGCTAAAATCACTCAATTGGTTCAAAATTCATTCAATAATTCTTGAATCCATCTGTTTGAATTTAATGCGACTTATGCAATCATCTAATATAGTAGTGATATAAATTAACAACTTCGAGATGCTATGAAAAAGTACCAACAAAAATCTATTATAGCCATTTTAACCGGAGGGTTAGTTTTTGTAACTGGCTGTTTTATCTTGCTCAATTTTGCAGCGCAGCAGTTAACAGCACAAACAAAGTATGATGCTGAATATATTCTCGGTCATGTAGAAGGTGCAATTGCAGAGAGGCGTCGAATTCTTACCCCATTAAATAAGCTTGCGTTTAAACAGTGTGATAATACAACTCTTCTTGAGATGCGCCGCGCTTTATTTGACGCAAAATATGTAATTGATATAGGCTTTTTTAAAGATAACCAGCTAGTTTGTACTACTGGCGCAGGCTTATTAAGTAAACCAATTAACGACAAACAGCCTGACTTTATTCGAGATGATGAGAAGGTGAGGGTTCGTTTTGAGCCAGAGCTTTATCTATTATTATTTAGTGAGCGCCCTATGGAGGTAATTATAGTCAGACAAGGGGACTATAATTTAATTATGCAGAGCACGCCCTTTACCAACATCGGAATTACTGCGCCAGATTGGGAAGTTATTTATAAAACACCAAATACTTTGCATCATTTAGCAGGTAAAGAGGGGCTGTACCAGCAGGTAAAAAACAGCGTTTTCTTTCCTTACGAAACTAACTCAGTTTGCAGTTCTACAAGTAGTCAATATTGTGTAGTAGTGCACTTGCCTTGGAGTCTGTTTTTTTCTAATAATCACTTATTATTAATAATTTCGTTAATTTTAACCTGTTTAGCGGGCATATCGAGTGCGTTAATAGTTGATGCGAGAATTGCTGCACGACGCTCTACTAATCAGCGTATTCGTAAAGGGCTTAAAAAGGGATCATTTTATTGGACTTACCAGCCCATTATTTGTTTGCAAAGTGGCAAGCTGATTGGTTGCGAGGTACTTGCACGTTTTGAAGATAAGTACGGTGCTTTATTTCCAGATGAGTTTATTCCGGTTATTAGAAAAAATAATTTAACCTGGACTTTTACTGAGGCAATGATTGCTACCACAATAAAAGAGTTAACCTCTATAGAGTTATTGCCAGAAGGCTTTAAAGTGTCGCTTAATATATTTCCGTGTGATGTAGAGCTGGGTAATGTGTCGTTACTGCCGCAAATTACAGAGCTTACCAACTCACGCTTTATTATTTGTTTAGAGATAACTGAAGACGAGTACCTTGATACAAGCATTGCGCATGCTCATTTTAGAACCTTAGTTGAATCGGGATTTAACTTATCATTAGATGACTTTGGTACGGGTTATTCGAATTTAAGAAACTTACAAAACTTGAGCTTTCATCAACTTAAAATTGATCGTACGTTTGTTAAAGATATAGCAACTGAGGGCTTAAAAGCCTCTATGATCCCAAATATTATGGAACTTGTGCATAAGTTTAATTATACCTGTGTGGCAGAAGGGATTGAAACCACTGAGCAAGAAGCTATTTTAAAAACAGCGGGTGTGCATTATGGACAAGGCTGGAAGTACGGTAAGCCCATGACGGCGTCTAAATTTAAAAATTATATGACTAATCAGCATTTTTAGATCTCAGCTGCCATACTAAACGTATCGGTATGAAATTTATAAATATTAGGTTTATTATGATCAAATTAACATTAAGTGCTTTTGCATTTTTATTACTTAGTGCGTGTACAACACAGTATCCAAACCAGCAGTTAACAGGTAAGCAGTTCCCAAGCATTAGCGGCGAAAGTTTAGAGCAAAGCATGGTGACTATACCCAGCGATTTTAAAGCAGATAAAACACTACTGCTTATTGGCTACAAGCAAGATAGCCAATTTGACATAGACCGTTGGTTAATTGGTTTAGATATGGTGGGTGTAACGCTCCCTACATACGAACTACCAACCATTGCCGGCATGGCGCCACGCATGTTTAGCACATTTATAGACAGCGGTATGCGCAAAGGCATCCCTAAAGAATTATGGGGTGGGGTAATCACTATTTATAAAGATGGTGAAGCGGTACAAAAGTTTACAGGTAACCAAAGCCCTAATAACTCACGTGTGGTACTTATAAATAACAGCGGCGAAATTTTATATTTTTATGATCGAGGTTTTTCGGTTGATGCGCTAAATAAACTAAAAGCGAGTATAGAATAATTGATCCTAAAAGTTAGTTTAGGCTAATGCATATTTAAGGCTTTATAAGTTATTAAGCCACTAATCCGATCTGTTATTTATCTTATAAAAGCAATTTTAAAAATAAAATTGATAAAGGTTTTGCATTGATTTAATTGATTTTTATCTATTTTAGGATGAGAAAGAATAACAGTACTTTAATATCAAAATCCCATTGTAAGTTGTATTTGATTTAGGTAATGTAGTGTAAATGTTTCAAGGACGAAATTTATGCCCCATAAAAACTCGGTATTTGTAAAAACAACGTTTCAATCATCTTTTCATTCACACAACTACACCGCTATTTTAAGAACATTACAAGCTTTGTTTGGTGATATTAAAATGGACGAAGTTATTCCTAAAGCTGAGCAGCGCACAAATTATGATTTGTTTTTAATCGATGGTGCTAAAAGCAAATGGCAAGACCTTATTCCGACTGACCTTATTTGTTTAGCTAAACACTATAGCGTTGTCATTTTTAATGTTGATAAAGAAGATGTGTGCGAGCAAAACTTATTGCTTAACCATTTTAATGGTGTTTTTTATAAATCTGATGCGCCAGAAGATATTTTTAAAGGGTTAGTTCGTGTTGATACTGGCGAGCTTTGGTTTACGCGTAAAGTGATTTCAAAAGCTTTTAACGATATTTTAGCCGTGGCATCGTCATTTAATAACCTACATGACGACATTGAATTAAAGCAGGACGATTACGATCATTTAACAAAGCGAGAAAAGTCTGTTATTCATTTAATTGCACAGGGGGCGAGTAACAATACAATCGCTGATAAACTTAACATTAGCGACCACACTGTAAAAACACATTTATACAGTGCGTTTAAAAAAACTAACTCACGCAACAGGGTGGAGCTTGCTAATTGGGCGCAGCGCTATATATCGGTTTTGCTGCCAATGGGGAAATAAATAGCATATATAATCTCAATTTCTCCCATAAAAAAGGCTACTGTTAGTAGCCTTTTTTATTTGTTATGTCGGCCTGTGTAATTAGCTCACTTTTTTAGCCCATAAGCCTTTATCAATGCCTTTTGTTATAAGGTCTGTCAGTGCTTTTTCTATTGCCTGAGTTACACAAATACTCATAGGTTCGTTGTCACTAAAGCCGGCTTCAGCTTCAGCTAGACGTTTGTAGCTTACGTATCTAAAAAAGCCTGCACGCATCTCTTGGCTTAATACTTTTTTGCTGGTGGCCACACTAAGCAACACTTGGCCTGTACGAACATCCACAGCGCGTAGATAAATTGAAATAGCATCTTCACGGTAAAGCTCAGATGCGCCTATACCAAAGTATTCCATACCTAACCCACCCGTTTTTACATTGGTGTCATAGCTTATAATACCGCCCTCTAAAATGATTTTAGCTGTGGTAAGTGGAGGTAACTCAGCCTGGTTAGGATTATCAGTTTGGCCTGCACGAATAATTTTTCGCTCAGTTAAAATGTTTTGTAAACCTTCACGCTCAACAGGTGTAAACCAATCAGATTCATGCAGTGCTTGTACGAGTATTGAATTAGCACCTTGAGTAACGGCAGTCGAAAACGAACTAACGTTAGTTTGTGGTTTATATTGACCTGTTTGGTCTCTAAATGAGTAGACCGATACCGGAATGCTGCCAACAGGTTTTGGTAAATTTTTTAAGTCTGCAAATAATTCAGTGGGCTCTAGGCTAATTGCTTTTTGCTGTGATGGTGGAATAAGCTTACCTAAACTTGTACAGCCGCTCAAACCCAGTAATGTTATTGTTATTAGTAGTTTATACATTATCCAAACCTCGGTACTTCAATGATCACAACAGAGTCATCTAATATGTTTGTTATTTTTACTGTAATAGAATCGGTTGTGCTGGTTATAACTTCAATTTGATAATCACCACTCATAAAAATTGAGTCCTGATTAAAAATACTATCTTCAATATCCTCACCAAAAGCCATATCGGTAATTTCTCTTACCATGCGGTTTAAGTAAGTGCGCTCTAAAGAGTCTTGAAATTGTTCAGCGTAACCTTTTTCGATTACCGGAGCCTTGTGCTTATTTTGAGCCTGTGCTTTGCTCAGCAGCATATTTGCATTGAGTGGATTACCACCAAAGCTTGGATTTATTGGGGTGTAAATTATTTCAGTCGCGGAAGCTGAGAAGCTTAATATTGTTATTATTATAAGGGCTATTTTTTTCATTTTACCATCCATCTTTAGCCATATCTGGTGTTGATGCAGCCATGTTTGAGCGAGCCATTGCATCTATTACTGTATAAACAGCTTGCTCAACACGTTCATCGAGGGGTTCTAATCTGCGACCTAAATAAGTCGCGTAAACAAGTTGGTTATTCATTATTAAAGAAAGTTGTGTACCCGCTTTTGGTATTACGGTTTCTTTTATTTCAATATTAAAACCAGCTGTTGAAGGGAGATCTCGCCAGTAGTTTGAAAATTCATAATAAAATTGATGACCAAAGCGGCTAATACTTCTATCAAGTAATAAGCCATCTATTTCTAGTTCATCCGCAGCATGAGTTGCCCCAGAAAAACATAGGAAAAGTGTGAGTAGGTGACGATTAAAGTTAGTATTTTTTTTCATAATTTAAAAAGGGGAGAGGGTCGCTCTCCCCACCTCAACAATTACATTTGAGTAATTGTTGCTGCGTTTCCATCACCAATTTGGGTAACAGATACAGTGCTGTCAAAGCCAATTACTGAGCCTTCAACAATATTGTCGTTACCAATTTGAGTAACACTAAACGATACGTTTTCACCACCAACTAAAAATGCTGATTGTTCAACGCCAGTAACCCAGTTACCTTCACCTGTTTGTGAAATATCAATGCTGTGGTTATTGCCTTCAACCATCATATCAATAAGGTTTAACGTGCCACTTTGTGCAATATCAATTTGGTTATTATTACTATCTAAAATGCCAGCAAGGGTAACAATTGCTTCATTTTGAGAGCCGTCTTGAGCAATATCGATGTCATTATCGTTAGATGTAAGCGTTACATCTGGGTATGAAGATTGAACAAGTACGGCATTTTCATCGCCAGCTTGTACTAAATCAACATCATTGCCAGAGCCGTTAAAGTTAGCTAAGTGAATCGAGTTTAAATCACCTATTTGGGCTGATGTAAATTCATTGTCTGAACCAATTACACCCATGTAGGCTTCGTTTAAATCACCGTTTTGCATTGAAGTTAGTTCGTTGTTGTCACCAATTAAATCGGCTGTCATTAAGTTTTCAGCGCCAACTTGTGTTGCTGAAACCTCATTATTAGAACCTTCAAATAAGTTTGATTCAATTGTGTTAAGTGAACCTTCTTGATCTAAATCTATTTGGTTGTCGTCCCCAATTACAGTTGCAAACGTTACCGCATTAGTTAAGCCATCTTGCTCAATTTCAATTTCATTTGCATCACCAGAAATTGCACTAAATGCTACAGCATTACGATCACCTACTTGTTCAACTTCAAGCTCGTTGTCATTGCCTTGTAAACTACTTACTTTAAAGGTACTCCAATAACCGTCTTGAACTAAATCAAGAGTATTTTCGTCGCCTGTAAGCATCGTAATTTCTGCTTCATGCCATTCACCGGTTTGCAGTGAGGTAATTTCATTTGCGTTACCTTGCATATCCATGTTGTAGAACCAGTGACCACCAGTGCCTTGTTCAACATCAATGACATTATCATCACCAGTCACAATATTAATCGCTTCATTATTTACAAAAAAGCCTTGGCCAAATTGTGAAACAAATAACATATTATTATTACCAGTCACTTCAGAGATAAAACCATTAGCAACGCCATCTTGGCTGTATACTTGCAGGTTGTTGTCACCTGTGGTGATTACTTCAGCATAATTACCAAATTGGCTCTGCACAACTTCAGTTTCGTTATTATTACCGGTTGTTGTCACAAGCATGGTGTTGCTATCACCATCTTGTGTAAGTAGTGCAGTATTTTCATTAAAAGTTTGGATAAGAGTCATTGAGTTTTCAACACTTGCTACAGAAACGTTGGTAGCAAGTTCTGAGCTTGATGCTGATTTGTTGTTAGTATCTGCATAAGAAGCAAAGCTAGTACCCATTGCAATTGCAACTGCGCAGCTTAAAAGTGATTTGTTCAACTTCATTATTTTCTCCTTGAAATATTAAAACCAAACACCTTAAATTTTATAGGTTTTATAAGGTATTTGCTGTGTCAGCATGCCGTGCCGATATATTTTTCGTGATCCGCTTGCGTAACTTTAGAAGTAGGTGAAGCGTAATATGTGACTATAAATAATTAAGTTTTAATTTGTCATAAATATTGAACTAACAAAGTTTAAGCTCAAATTCATAATCACCCATTAACTGTATTCCCCTATTTCATTTTCTTAAATCATCATTTTTTACCAAATAATTAACCTTTTATTATCATTGGTTTATGTGTGTAACTGGTGGGTTTTAATGTAATAGTAAGCAAAAGCAGTAAAAAAGTTTGACCCTATAATGGGTAAGGTTGTAATGGGGCAGTTCATTAAAATGACTGTGTTTAGTGTTTTTTTTATAGCCAAACTGGTCAAAATTTATGATTTTTAATTCTTTTTAACTTTTTAACTTGTCAAATATCGTATTTACTAGTTTGCTTATAACTTGCCACGTGATCCCTTGTACTTGAAATAGTGAACAAACCCGCTTAGTGCTTCTAAGCTAACCCAACTATGGATAGAACAATGAAAACAAAATTATCTATTATTACGCTTGCTTTACTACCTTGTTTGGCTTCGGCTAAATTACCTGATGCAGGGGCTCTTCAACAAGCAACTGCAAGCAGTGACTCTGTTATTGTTAAGTATAAAAAAAATGCAACACCTCAGATGCGTAAACAAGCACGAAGCTTGGTTAAAGCAAAAATTACAGATTTAAATAATGATGAAGTTGATGATAACTTCACATCATTATTCTCAGGCCGCCTTGCTAAATTTAAAGTATCTGGCATGAGTACTAAAGAAGCTATTGAACGCTTAAAGTCTCACCAAGCTATTGAATATGTTGAGCCAGATTACCGCGTTAGCATAGCTGCTAATACACCTAACGATCCGCGTTTTGACGAACTTTGGGGACTAAATAATCTAGGGCAAACAGGTGGCATTGCCGATGCAGATATTGATGCGCCTGAAGCATGGGAGATCTCTATAGGTAGCCGCGATGTTGTAGTTGGTGTTATTGATACTGGTGTTGACTACAGCCACTCTGATTTAGCTGACAATGCGTGGGTTAACACTGGCGAAATTGCAGGTGATGGTATTGATAATGACGGCAATGGTTACATTGACGATATTCACGGTATTAATGCAATTACGGATGCTGGTGACCCAATGGATGACCAAGGTCACGGTACACACGTATCAGGCACTATTGGTGCAAGCGGTAATAACTCTACAGGTGTTGTAGGTGTAAACCATGAAGTTTCTATTGTTGGTTGTAAGTTTTTAGATGCCGCAGGCAGCGGTTCAACATCAGATGCAATTAAGTGTATTGATTACATGGTTAATCTTAAAAACTCAGGTGTAAACTTACGAGTTTTAAATAATAGCTGGGGCGGTGGCGGCTATAGCCAAGCGCTAGCCGATGCTATTACTGTTAGTGAGCAAGCTGACATCTTATTTGTTGCTGCAGCTGGGAATGACGAAGTTGATAATGATGCCAACCCTCATTATCCATCAAGTTACGAACATGAGAGTGTATTATCAATTGCCAGCACTGATAGTAACGATAACTTATCAGATTTTTCACAATGGGGCGCGACAAGTGTTGATATGGGAGCACCTGGCTCTGGTATTGTGTCAACGGTTCCGGGTAATGGCTATGCAAATTACTCAGGTACTTCAATGGCAACACCTCATGTTGCTGGTGTTGCTGCTCTTGTGTTGTCAGTAAACCCTGATTTAACAACATCAGAGCTTAAAGCGTTACTAATGAGTAGCGGTGACGCTAATACTGCACTTCAAGGTAAAACGCTTGCGGGCACGCGCCTAAACGCAAATCAGGCGCTATTAGATGCCGATCCAACGCCAAGCTTTAAAATGTCGGTGACGCCATCGTCACAGCAAATAACAGTTGGTGAGTCTGCAACTTATACGTTTGAAATTGGTTCTATTGCTCAGTGGGATGGTGAAGTAACGCTTGAACTAGAATCTAGCCTAACTGGTGCATATTTATCAGAGCTAACTGCAAGCCCTGGCGAAACAGTACAGCTTAGTGTTGAGACCAATGGAAATACGCCATGGGGTAATTATGAGTTTACTGTTACAGCAACATCAGATGATATTGTTAAAGAAAAAACAGTAAGCTTAATGCTTCAACCTGCTGGTTTAAATGACTACACCTATACTAGCGAAGAAAATGTGGCGATTCCTGATAATGATCCACAAGGTGCTAATTCGGTAATTACAATTTCAGATGATTTAACTGTTTTTGGTACTTCTGTTGATGTAAATATTACGCATACTTGGTCTGGCGATATAGTCCTTACGCTAATTTCACCACAAGGCTCTGAGGTAACTTTACAGAGTAATGAAGGTGGCAGCGAAGATGATATTGTTAAAACATTTACATCAAGCGTATTTAACAGTGAAGTAGCAACAGGCGACTGGACGTTAAATGCTGTGGATACAGCGGGTGCAGACACAGGTAATATTAATGGCTGGTCACTTACGCTTAGCGCTATAGGCGAAGTAAGTGCACAACCGCCACGTGCAGGCTTTACTGTTGATACGCAAGGTTTAACAGCCTCGTTTGTAGATACAAGCAATGATGCCAATAACGACATTACACAATGGAGCTGGAGCTTTGGCGATGGCGCTACATCAACAGATTCAAGCCCTGTGCATGCATATGCGCAACCGGGTAGTTACGATGTAGAATTAACTGTTACTGACAGTGAAGGCAATACAAGTACATCAACTCAAACGGTTGTTGTAAGTGATGTAGAGCTAGAAATTACCTTAAAACGTGCTAATAAGTCTCGCCTTGATACTATGCGTGTAGAGCTTAGTTGGGAAAGTGTTGGCGCTGAATTACTAAGTGTTTACCGTAATGGTGAGCTTGTAGATACTACTGCTGACCGAGGTCGTTACCGCGACTACGTACGTGGTGCTACATTACCATCGTACGATTACCAATTATGTGTAACTGAAAATGTATGTTCTAACATCATTACGGTTTCATTTAACTAACTACTCCTAAAGTGACTTTAAGCCCAGCATTGCTGGGCTTTTTTATGTTTTAAAAAATATAAACTATGCTTTTTTATATGGATGGGTTTTAAGCCAGTGCTCGGCTATTTGCTCACGTGTGGCAAACCAAACCTGATCATGCGAGCGAGCATATTCTAAAAACCGTGCTAATGCTTTTATTCTTCCTGGTCTGCCAATTAAGCGACAATGCAAACCTATCGACATCATTTTAGGGGCGTTTTCACCTTCAGGGTCACCTTCTTCATAAAGCGTATCAAATGCATCTTTTAAGTAATTATAAAACTGATCGCCTGCGTTAAAACCTTGAACAGCGGCAAAGCGCATGTCGTTTACATCAAGCGTGTAGGGCACTATTAACTGTGGTTTACCTTCTTTAATACTGTAAAAAGGTAGGTCGTCGCTGTAATCGTCGGCATCATATAAAAAATTACCATTTTCAACTACAAGGGCTGCTGTGTTAGGGCTTGTGCGCCCTGTGTACCACCCTTTGGGCTTTTTACCTGTGAGCTTTTTAATGACATCAATGGCTTGTTGCATATGCTCGCGTTCGGTTTGCTTATCTATATGTTGATAATTAATCCAGCGCAGGCCATGGCTTGCAATTTCGTGGCCCGCTTCAACAAAGGCTTTAGCTACATCGGGGTGGCGCTCAAGGGCCATCGCCACTGCAAAAATGGTGACCGGTATATCGTATTTTTTAAATAAACGCAGTAGCCTCCACACGCCAGTGCGTGAGCCATATTCGTAAATAGACTCCATGCTTATATGGCGGTCTTCAACATGCGGGGCACTGACTATTTCTGATAAAAACGTTTCAGCCGCTGCATCACCATGTAATACACAATTTTCGCCGCCTTCTTCGTAATTTAATACTACTTGCACGGCAATACGTGCTTTATTGGGCCAATTTGCATGGGGTACATCTGGACCATAACCAATTAAATCGCGCGGGTAGTTTTTAAATTGCTCGCTCATTTTATTGCTCCTTTTTAAGTGCTGTGAGCCAAGACCCGAGCGTTTCGCGCTCTAAATCAGTCATCTTGGTCATATTAGCCAGTGGCATATCTTTGGTTATAACCGCGCGAGTATGAATAAGCGTGCTGGATTTTTTTACCTCACTAATAGAATCGAGCTTAAAGCCTAGCGGCGCTGTTTGAAAAAGCTCAGAGGTGGGTGTTTCGCTGTGACACCCAGTACAGTGTTTGCTGATTATATCCCACGCTTGTGCGTCGGTAATACTTGCTTGTAAAGGCGCGCTTTCGCCTGCATTTGTTGGTGTACTGGGCCAAGGTGCTATTGCTAGCATAAGGGCAAAAAAGGCGGCGATACCGCTTACAAGTACTGAGGGTTTATTAATGCCTTGGTGCTTTAAGTTAAAGTAATGGCGTATCCACATACCAATACCAAACAGCGCAATTAAAATAAGCCAGCCAAAGTTGTGGCTATATGTGTAAGGAAAGTGATTGCTAAGCATTATAAATACTACAGGTAATGTGGCGTAGTTATTATGAATAGAACACAGCTTTGCCTTTAAACCTGGCGCTGAATCAGGGATTCTACCAGCTTCTACTTCACTTACCATGTAGCGTTGGCCTGGCATAATAATGTGATACACATTACCCACCATACACGTGCCAATAAGTGCACCTACATGAATATACACAGCGCGGTCGCTAAATAATTGATCAACCCCAAAAGTCCACAGAGCTAATAAACCAATAACTACAGCAATAAACACTTTGCCGTTTTCGACCAGTGGGGTTTTACACAATAAACGATAAACACCATAGCCTAAGCCAATAAAACCAAGTGATGCGCCAATAGCGGCAAATTTACTTAGCTCACTTTTGCTGTTATCAATTAAATACACATCGGCGCCAACATAATAAAGTAAGCTAAATAGTAATATACCGGTGATCCACGTTGTGTAGGCTTCCCACTTAAACCAATGCAGGGTGTGAGGCATTTGTTCAGGACCATTTTGATACTTAGCCACTTCGTAAAAGCCACCACCGTGAACGGCCCATAAATCGCCTTTTATGCCTTTATCTATTTTCCACTGCGGTGGTGTTTGTAGGTTGTTATCAAGCCATGCAAAATAAAATGAAGCGCCAATCCAGGCTATACCAGCAATAACATGAAAATAACGCAGTTCTAAATGAGCAAGCTCAAATAAATAGTTTTCCATAACGGTTAAGCCTCTTCTAATACCGGTGAGCGGGTGTCTGAAAATTGATTGTTATCATCGCGCTTATACACACTTTTACCCATAATGTAAGTTTGCTCAATGCAGCGGTCGTCGCCTAACATCATCATTGCAAATAATTTTTCATGCAGGGTTTTGGCATGCTGTATCCTAAATTTTAAAAATGGGGTTGCTGAACAATCCATTACAATAAAATCGGCTTCACAACCGGCTTTAAAATTACCAATTGTCCCTTCTAAATCAAGTGCTCTAGCACCGCCGAGAGTTGCTAAATACAACCCTTTAAATGCTGAAAACTTTTGACCTTGTAACTGTTGGATTTTGTAAGCTTCGTTACCTGTTTGTAGCATAGAAAAGCTTGTTCCTGCGCCTACATCGGTACCCATGCCTACGTTTATGCCGTGCTCTTCACAGGCTTTTAAATTTAAAAGTCCTGAGCCTAAAAATAGGTTTGAGGTAGGGCAGTGCGATATTGCCGCATTGTTATCTGCAAGGCAGCAAAGCTCGCGCTCGGATAAATGAATACTATGGGCAAATACTGAGCGTTTACGTACCATTTTTGCTTGCTCGTACACGCCTAAGTAATCATCAAACTCTGGAAATAGCCCTTTTACCCATTCGCACTCGTCTTTGTTTTCAGATAAGTGTGTATGCAGGTAGGTGTCTGGGTATTCTTCAAGCAACTGAGTACATTTTTGAAGTTGCTCAGGGGTTGATGTAGGAGCAAAGCGTGGTGTAACTGCGTAGCTTAACCTATCAACATTGTGCCATTTTTCGATGAGGGCTTTAGATTCGTCATAGCTTGTTTGCGCGCAATCAGATAAGTCGTCAGGGCAGTTACGATCCATCATTACTTTACCGGCAATCATGCGTAAATTGCGTTTTTGTGATTCTTTAAAAAACGCATCAACCGATTGCGGATGCACAGTGCCAAATACAAGGGCAGTGGTTGTGCCGTTGCGCAGTAGCTCGTCTAAAAAGCGATTAGATATCTCTTTTGAATAATGCTTACACGTGAACTTTTTCTCTGTCGGAAACGCGTATTCGGTGAGCCAACTTAAAAGCTGCTCGCCGTACGCACCCACCATTTCGGTTTGTGGTAAGTGTATGTGGGTGTCTATCATGCCTGGCATAACGAGTTTGCCATCGTGGCGGATAATATGCGCTGATTTATCAATTGTAGGTAATATGTCTTGCTCATAGCCAAGTTTAACTACTTTGCCGTGCTTGATAACTAATGCGCCCTTTTCAAAAAAACGATGGGCGTTTTCGCCAGAAATGGCAGGGTCGTCAACAAAGTCGAGTATATCGGCACAAACTACTGTTAAGTCATTATTGTTTTGTGTGCTCATAGTTAGCTACCTCTGTATGTAGAGTAGCCAAACGGGCTAAGCAACAATGGGATATGATGATGTTTAGTATCTTGTAATCTAAACGTTATTTGCGCCTCTGGGTAAAACGCAGGGGTAGGTTGGTTTTGGTAATAACTATCTAAATCAAATACTAGCTTATAAGTTGCAAATTCTACTTCTGTATTTAGCCAGTCGGTAATACGCCCATCGGAATCTGTTTTGCCTTGGGTTAGTTGTACCCATTCGTTATTTGTAAGTTTAAATAGCTTAACAGCAACGTTTGCTGCTGGTTTTCCGGTGCTGGTATCAAGTATATGGGTGGTTATAGGGCTTTTGCTCATAGCAGTGACTCCAATCTTATTTTTGTTATTTTGGCTTGTTCGCCCGCGGCTATATTTAGCTCTGTACTGCGGGTGTTGTGTATGCGCTGCTCTATGAGTTCGAGCATTTGTTCGGCCGTTTTACCGGTGGCGCACACAATAAAAATAAAGCCAAACTTGTTCAGGTACTCTTTATTAAGGGCAATCATTTTGGTAAGTACGGTTTCGTTTGCTTTGCTCATACCTGATTGCTCATGCCCCGCTTTTTGTGCGGTAGCAGCGTATTTTTTGCTAAGGGTTGATAAGTCGCCTATTTGCGGGTGGCCTTCAAAAGCGGCTAAATAGTCGCTCTCGTCAAGGCTATCCCATATGCTTTGTGCGCATTCAAACAGCTGCTGAGCACTTTTAAATGGCATTGCTTTTACCATGCCCGCCACCCAGTTAGGGGCTGCGCAGCAATGCTCAAGTGCTTGTTTTGCTTGTGCATCATTTAGCGTATTTATTTGTAAGCTACTCATGCGTCTACTTCCTCCTGCGTGGTGCTAATTAAGGCATTTTTTAGTGTGCGCCACTGTAAGCCTTGACGTTTTGGCGCTTGGGTTTGCATAGCCTGATAAAGGCCAATTAGCTGTCCACTAATCGAAATAGCCACTTCCATTGGTAATTTGCCCGTAATGTTTTTAAGCCCAACAGGGCAGGTCATTTGCTTTATTTGAACGGATGTAAAATCGCGATGGGCTAGGCGTTGTTTAAAACGTTTTGCTTTAGTGTCAGAGCCAATAACGCCCAGCCAATTGGCATCAGCGCGTTTAATAATGGCTTGGGTGAGTGCAAAGTCGAGCTGGTGGTTATGGGTCAATATTAAGTAGTTGTTAGATTTAGGTGCACGTTTTACTTGCTCTGTTGGCTCTTCATCAATCACTTTTACTACGTTATTTGGAATAGCCTGTGGGAATACATCTGCGCGGCTATCTATCCAGCGTATGCGCATAGGTAGTTGTGCCAATATACCAATAAGCGCTTGTGCTACGTGGCCTGCGCCATAAATGTCGAGGGTGAAGCGCTCGCATTGCATGCATTCAAGCATAACGGTGGCAGCCCCGCCGCAGCACTGGCCTAAATTTGCACCTAGATTAAATTGCTCAATTACTTGGGCGGCTTCGCCTTTGGCAAGTAGCTCTCGGGCTTTTTCAATTACTAGATATTCAAGGTGGCCACCGCCAAGGGTGTCGTAAATATGCTCGCCGCTTATTACCATTTTAGAGCCTGTGCCGCGTGGGGTTGAGCCATTGGTGCCAAGTACAGTGGCAATTACATAGTTAGTGCCGCTTTGTTCATGCTCGTTTATAGCCTGCGCCCAGTTTTGGGTATGAAAACCCTGAAACGACTCATTTAAATTAGTCATGTTGATGCTCCTTAAACCAGCTAGCGGTTTGCTCAATTGCATTTAATACACGCTCAGGTGTTGCAGGTGTATCCAGTGGGGCTGTGTATTTGTAATCAGCCACACTGCTTATGGCATTACGAATGGCACTCCACACGCTAAAGGCCAACATAAATGGCGGCTCGCCTACGGCTTTTGATCTAAACACGGTGGTTTCTGGGTTGGCAGAGTTATATAAATTGACGTTAAATTCGGCCGGAGTATCGCCAATGGCTGGTATTTTGTAGTTGGCTGGGCCAAAGCTTGCAAGCTGGCCTTTATCATTCCATTGTAAGTCTTCGGTTGTTAGCCAGCCCATGCCTTGCACAAAGGCGCCTTCAATTTGCCCTATATCAAGTGCTGGGTTAATTGAACTGCCTACATCGTGCAGTATATCAACGCGGGTTACCGTGTTTTCGCCTGTCAGCGTATCTACTTCTACTTCGCTGAGTGCTACGCCGTGAGCGTAGTAAAAAAATGGGCGGCCTTCGCCTTTAGCTCTGTCGTAATGAATTTTTGGTGTGGCGTAATAACCCGTTGATGAAAGCGATATACGATTCATGTAAGCAAGATTTGCAAGTTCGCTAAAGCTAATTTCCCCTTTACTAAAAGTAATGAGGTTATCTTTAAATGTAATACTTTGGCTGTCTACTTCAAAGTGCTCGGTAATAAAGTTTATTAAGCGCTCTTTTATTGTGTTTACTGCATTTAGCGCCGCCATACCGTTTAAGTCGGTACCGCTTGAAGCCGCTGTTGGCGAGGTGTTTGGTACTTTGTCGGTACGCGTAGCGCTAATACTTACCGCGTCAAAATCGACCCCAAAGCCATGGGCTACAATTTGCGCAATTTTGGTGTTTAACCCCTGGCCCATTTCGGTGCCGCCATGGTTTAAATGTATAGAGCCATCGCTGTATACATGCACTAATGCACCGGCTTGGTTTAAGTGTTGTACCGTAAACGAAATACCGTATTTAACCGGCGTCATCGCAAGGCCTTTTTTGATAATAGGTGACGATGCGTTGAATGCTTTAATAGCATTTTTACGTGCCCAGTAGTCACCTGACTCTTCAAGCTGGTTTATCATATCTTTTAAAATATGTTGCTCTACGGTTTGATGGTACGGCGTGGTATCGCGGCCTTTTTTATATAAATTGAGTTTTCTAATTTCAAGCGGATCTTTACCTAATTTGGCGGCTATATCGTCCATTATTAGCTCGCCCATAATCATTCCTTGCGGGCCACCAAATCCTCTAAATGCGGTATGGCTTACGGTATTTACTTTACAGCGATTACCCTTAATTGTGGCGGCTGGGTAGTAGTAGGCGTTATCGGCATGAAACATGGCTCGGTCTACAATTGCATCAGATAAATCTGGCGAGTAGCCACAAAACCCATTTACGGTAATGTCGGCACCTTTTATTAAGCCATTTTCATCAAAACCAACATGGTATTGATTATAAAAAGGGTGGCGCTTACCGGTTAATTTAAAATCGTCGCTGCGGGCTAGGCGCATTTTTACTGCGCAGCCAAGGTGGTAAACCGCAAGAGCTGCAAGGCATGCCCATGGTGCGCCTTGGGTTTCTTTGCCGCCAAAAGCACCGCCCATACGGCGGGTTTCTACGTTTACAAAGCTAAATGGCTTTTTTAAAATTTTAGCAACTAAGTGCTGCACCTCAGTAGGGTGTTGCGTAGAGCACTGAACATGAATGCCCCCGTCGTTATCAGGTTGCGCCAGCGCTATTTGGCCTTCTAAATAAAAGTGTTCTTGCCCGCCTATGCTTATTTCGCCTTTAAGCTGGTGGGCTGCGTTATTAATGGCGTTTTCGCTGTTACCACGGTTAAGTGAATGGGGCGGCCTTACCCAGTGCTCTTTGCTAATGGCTTCTTTAATATCAAGTATGGGTGTAGTTTGCTCGCACTCAATAACCACTAAGCGTGCAGCGCGACGCGCTATGGCGTAGCTGTCGGCAACGACAATTAATACAGGTTGCCCGTGGTATTGAATTTCATGACTAGTGAGTAATACATCACCAGGAAATACTGGACCAATATCTAATTTACCCGGTACATCTTCGGCCGATAAAATACGTTTAACGCCTTCAACTGCCAGTGCGTGACTTGTATCTATTGATTTAATAAAGCCGCTTGTAACAGGTGCGAGCACTGGGTAGGCATGGAGGCAGCCGTATGGCTCCGGGTTATCGTCGGCAAAATTTGCACTGCCACAAACTTGTTTAATAGCGCTTTCGTGATATTTAGACTGTCCAACGCTACCACCTTGCGCCTTTAGTTTATCCATTTCAAAGTGACGCATGTGAGATCCTCGTAATGGCAATGTTGTTATTGTTGCTTGCTTGCGGCTCACAAAACTCAATACCAATGCGTTGTAATAAGTTTTTGCTTACCGTGGTGCGGTAATGCGCACTGCTTCTTACATCGCTCATGGGCGTAAAGTCATCGTTAATAGCCGTTGCTGCGTCTATAAAGCTACTTACTTGTAACGATTGAGATATCAGCTTTTGCTCAATATGCTGCGCGCGCTTAGGAATAGCTGCCATACCGCCCATAGCGCAGCGGGCTTGAGTAATCATGTTTTGTGAATGCTCTATAGCAAGTACCAAACAAACGGTAGATATATCGTCTTCAAAGCGTTTTGATATTTTATGACACGCCAGTTTTAGTGACTCTGGGCGCTTTGGGATGGTGAACTTGCTAATTACTTCATCGCTTTTAAGAACTGTTTTTTTGTAATCAATAAAGTAGTCGGCAACTTTTATAGTGCGCGTACCAGCGCTGCTTAATAAATCCATTGATGCATTAAGAGCGATTAAAAGGGGAGCTGGATCGCCAATAGGAGAGGCATTCCCTATGCTGCCACCGAGTGTGCCGCTGTTACGTACTTGGCTTGATCCTAAGCGTTCAAATAGCTCTTTTGACTCTGGGTAATAGTTATAAAATACCTCAACAAATTGGCTATAAGGTAGTGCTGCACCAATGTGTAGCTCACCGTTATGATCTGCCAAGGTACAAAGCTCCTTTACTTGGCTAAGGGAGATAATTACATCTGGTAAAAGCATGTTTTGGCTAAGCTCAATGGCAAAGTCGGTACCACCAGCAACTAAATGTGCATAAGGATAAAGCGTTTTTAGCTCAACAAGTTGTTGGGCAGTTTGTGGTAAGTAAAATTTGCGAGGGCCATTTTTTAAAAATGGAATATCGTCATCATATTGCGTATTAAGTGATGCTTTAAATTGAGCGGGCATTGCTGAGTACGGTTCAGCTTTACGCTCATAGCTATAGGCTTTTTCGGCTGCAAGTAATATAGGGCTATAACCTGTACAACGACATAAGTTACCGCCAAGTGCATAAATAACCGCTTTTTTACCAGGGTACGTTGGCTCATTAATATAAAGAGCCAACAAACTCATTATTATACCGGGCGTACAAAAACCACATTGCGAACCATGACACTCCACCAGTGCACGTTGCACGGGGTGTAAATCGGTTAAGTTTGGGTATAAACCAGTAGTCACAGCCTCTACCGTTACTATATGTTTTGCATGCGCATTACCTAATAACAATAAACAGCTGTTCATTGTTTTGTATTGCCAACTAGCTTGCCCGTTTGCATTTATACGCTCTTCACCCACTAAAATTGTGCACGCGCCACAGTCGCCAGTTGCACACCCTTCTTTGGTGCCCACTTTCCCTTTTTTGGTGCGAAGCCAGTCCAAAATGGTGAGACTTGGCGAGCATTCTTGTACTTCAATTGGCGTGTTATTTAATAAAAATTGAATCACACAGACCCCCTTAATTTTTATAAAGCCCTGATACATAAAGGCTTGGCGTATGTTTTTTCTTGTTGTTTGCGCACGGGTAACAAAAATACTTTTTAATCTTTAATTAGCTTATTGCAGTTACTATGCCATTGTTGACCGCTTGGTCAGTTAAGGGCGGTTGGGTTAAATTATCGAGGTATAGGTAATAACGGAGTCGCTTTAAAAATAAGGCACGGTGAAGCGAATGCTTTTACTATTTAAATCTAAAGGGGGAAATAGGGCTGGTAAAAGCACATTAATGAAAATGCTTTATGGTGTGGTTAAACCTGACCAAGGGGACATGTTTTTTAATGGCCGTATAATACCAATCAACAATGAAAAATTAGGGTAGGTGTCAGCGTTATTTTTTTATTTAACTCTGCAAGTTGGATAGGTATTAGCCTATTAATCTTTGAGTCAATTTTTGTAGGCTATCTTGCTTATTTTGAGTGGATAAATAGCGCTAGCTTAATTTATGAGCCTACTTATAAACAACGTGTAAAAAATACCTACTTTTAAAATAATTACCTTCTCAAATATTACCTTTCATAAAACCTAACCTCAAACTGCATTCAGTGTGAATTACAGCGTTGTTTTTAAATGTAATTTTTAAAGTTAATTCAACTTTTAAGGGATGTTTTTTGGCACGTAAGTTGAAACTACTCCTTATAAATTTTAAAAAGGAATTACCATGACTGCTGAATACTTTATGGTACTAGGATTACTCGGTGTCGCATTTTTTGCTGTTGCAGGGGCATTGCTTGGGTATGAAAAAAACATTAGTGGCTTTGGCGTAGTAGTGGTGGCAACCGTTACAGCATTAGGGGGCGGTACCCTCAGAGATATACTTTTAAACAAACCGGTATTTTGGATTGCTACCCCAGAGTATTTATATTCGACCTATGGGGCCGTTATAGCAACAATTGCATTTATTCGATATTTACCGCGCGTTAATAATTACTACTTTTTATTAGTAGACGCTGTTGGTATGGCGTTATTTAATATTATGGGGATAGAAAAAGCACTCATTAATGGCTCTGGCATGGTGGTCGCAATTACCATGGGCATTACTACAGGTATATTTGGTGGTTTAATACGCGACGTAATTTGCCGTGAGGTGCCAACTGTTATGCGCAGCGAACCTTACGCCTCTGCGTGTTTAGCGGGTGGTGCAGTTTATGCCGCTTTATTTAGCCTTAATGTAGATTACATTTGGTGTATTTTAGGGTCATTTTTCACGACTATTTTTTTAAGATTAGGCTCTTTGCATTGGGGTTGGCATTTAACTATTTTCAGAAAAAAAGACTTCAGAGATCAAAGCGACTAATTTTAGCTACGAGTAGCCCGCGTTTGCATGTAGTACTCGTAATTATTCTCATCCGTTATAGTAAAACCCAGCCGCTTATAAAGTCCTAATGCTGGGTTGTTTTTAAGCACAGTGAGTTTAATAGGTTTTGACTGCGCACTTGTAATAACTTGTTCAATAACCGCTTTCCCATACCCTTTATTTTAATGCAGTGGATGTATTTGTAATTGCATTATTTCAACGTATTGAGCGTACGTTTGGTATTTTAAAGTACCAATTGGTACCTCATTTATAACTATAAGATAGGAGCAGTTATATTGGTCATCAAGCCTTAAAACATGCTGTTGCTCAGTTATACCAATCCGCAATAATACTTAAGCATTTTGCGGGCTAAACGTGTCGCTACCTGCGTTAAAAAATGCTCATTTAGAACAACTAAATAGGAATTTTTTGCCTAGCTATCAACACGTTTTTCCAGCCTCAAAATAGATCTCTTAATTAAGCGAATTGGTATTAAAAATAACCCGGCATTTTCTAAGTGTTCAACCATAGTCAGTTTTCTGAGGCTTAATAAGTAGTCTCGGTCTGAATATGCTGCCTTTATGAATTTAAAAACCATAGTGCTCCCTTGCAACAGCCTCAATGTTTATATTTGTAGAACTAACCAAAACAAGTGCGCAGTATTAAATGTGCAAGCCAAACTAACAAAGGCAATACTACCAATACCCAAGTGCTTTCCACCAAAGCCCGCCAATAATTCCCCATACACTTAAATTAATAACGCTCATTATAAGGCCCATTACCCACCAGTCTTTTAATGATACATAGCCTGAGCCAAACACTATGGGAGAGGTGCCTGTTGCGTAATGCGTTAACGACATCATGAGTGATGAAGCGCCAGCTAATAGTAAACCTAAAAATAAAGGCGGAGCGCCAAGCGCTAAACCTGCGGCGTAAAATGCGGCAAACATAGCAGTAATATGTGCTGTAGTACTGGCAAAAAAGTAATGAGCATAAAAATACACAGCTACCAATATAATGGCCGATACAATCCAGTCAAAGCCCAGTTGCGCAATGTTGCTCTCAACAAGTGTTGAAAACCACGTTACCAAACCTAGTTTATTTAAAAAAGTGGCCATCATTACTAATGCTGAAAACCAAACAACGGTATCCCACGCAGACTTTTCTTTAAGTACATCGTCCCAGCTTAATACACCAGTCACTAATAAAACCGACAAACCTAAAAAAGCCACTGCGGTTGTGTTAACCGCGTAGTCAGCCCCTAAAATCATTGCGGGTACGCCGGCCCATAAAACAAGCAGCATAGCAAAAACACCCACCATTATTTTTTCGCCATAACTCATTGGGCCCATTTCAGTTAATTTAGATTCTGCATATTTTTTAGCGTCGGGCGTACTTTTAACTTCAGGTGGGTAAATGGCATAAACAACCAAAGGCACAAAGGCAATACATAGCAAACCAGGAACAAGCGCTGCCAGCGCCCACGTACTCCAAGTAATACTGATATTTGCACCGGTAGCATCAGCAATCAGCTTTACAATTAGAGGGTTTGGCGCAGTCGCCGTAATAAACATAGCTGATGTAATAGGGTTTATATGGTAGCTCACTAAAGCAAGGTAGTGCCCAATTTTACGAGATGTACCTTCCTCAGGGGACGAGCCAAAACTTGTTGCTATCGACTTCATTATTGGGTGAATAATAGCGCCGCCTCGCGCGGTATTACTTGGCGTTACAGGCGCTATAACAAGTTCAGAAAGTGCGAGTGCGTAACCAATACCAACTGTTTTTTTACCAAAAAGAGAAATAAAATTATAGCCAATACGATTTCCCAAACCAGTTTTAGCTAAACCCCGAGAAATAATAATAGCAATACCAATCAACCAAATTAATGAATTAGAAAAGCCACTTAATGCATCTTTAATAGCGCCAGATGGGCTGTCATTAGTTACGCCAGTTAACGCAACAGAGGTAATAGCTAAAATAGCAATGGCGCCGATTGGCATTGCTTTACCAATAATGGCAACAACAGTACCAATAAATAAAGCTAACAAATGCCATGCGTTTTCGGTAACACCTTGCGGGGGCGGTACAGCAAACCAAAGTAGTAAAACAATGGCTATAGAAATCAGTCCAGAGGTAACTCGAATATCAGTACCCTTCATTAAAAATGTCCCTAAGTTTTAGAAATGCATGCATTCTGTGTATTGAAAAGGCGACGTTATTCTACTTCATTTTATAATAAAAAAAATGACGCACATCATATGAATATTAGACTTATTTAATTTTATTAATAAAGAGGTAATAAACTATAAACTAAAGTGATTGATTATATTACCTGATGAGAGCTTACGTTGTGCTTAATCAACTCTTATATTTTTAAGAGTTAGCTTGAATTGTTTTATCGACTAGCAAGGTCTTTGTAAGTCTTAACAAATACTAGGAAATACAATGAACTTAAAATTAACCAACAACGTGATTACTTTTTATTAGCGAGTAGCTTTTTGTTACTTGGCTTATCGTTTGCGTTAGGAGCAAACTCTAACACGTTAACGGCTACGTTTAGTTTTTATGGCGTTGATTCGCTAATGTCTGTATCTGCATTAGGTTTGATTAGTGGCTCATTTATGATTGCCTTAGCGTTTGCCACTGTGCTCGCTCGCCTTAAACTAATGAAACCTACGCCAGCACTTTTACTTGCAGCAATTATAAGTTTAGTAGCATTACTTACCTTGTTTGCCAGCAACCGTTGGATGGCTCAACTTGGCGGCTTTCCAATCATTGGTAGTGGGCAGGGCATAATTAAATACTTTGCTGTAGTGCCTTTGTATTTGTTTTTATTTTATAAAGACAAACTTACCGACAAACAACACGTACTTTTAAACTTTATACCGGTTGCCATGGTTTTATTGTGGATTGGCGGCATGAAGTTTTATGAGTTTGAAGCAAAAGGCATTGTAAGTTTAGTAGAAACCTCACCGTTTATGTCGTGGTTATACACGGTATTTAGCGTACAAGGCGCGTCTAACGTGATTGGCGGGTTTGATGTATTATTTGCTGTGTTATTGGGCTTAGGGCTATTTTTAAATAATAAAAAGCTAATTATTGTAAGTGGCTTAGCGTGTTTAAGCGTATTTATGATGACCCAAACATTCTTAATTACCGCCACCGGTGCATTTAGTTCTTCCACTTTATTGGATCGCTTAGGGCAGTTTGTAATTAAAGATCTTTGGTATATAGCCAACCTTGTTGTTATTGCTTTTTTAATGATTTTTAAACCGGCTAAATAATATAAAAGAGGGATTTTATGATCAGTTGCAACCAATACGACTACATCGAAATTGCCTGTATGCACCATTTAAGCATTGAGCTTATATTAAAAAATGGTGATGGTGTATGTGGCGTAGCAACTGACACAAAACGCAATGCTAATAGAGACGAATGCATAGTTGTTAACGTAAATAGCGAGCTGCAACTCATTGTGCTTACTACAATTAGTGTACTTAAAGCGCATGAGAAAAATCCATACTTTGACCACGTGAACTTTGATGTAAAGTAAACACCTCACTCATTCGTTTTTATCATAAATATCTCTAGCGAGTCTGTATCATTAATATGTTAAGGCTCGCTTATCTAACCAATGCTTTAGCTAATTACGCGCTAAATACATAAAGCCAAAATTTTCCTACAACTTTCTTTTGTTCTTTACTCGAGTTTTTCACCGAACAAGGCTAAACGCCAACTATTAAAGCGTATAAATAAAGCGTATAAAAATGCTAAACCAGTATAAGTAAGCCTTAACTAGCGCTTAGTATCCGTACGTTTGTTAATTATGCTCGTAAAAGGTAGCTACATAAATAAAGCTAACTGACAGAACCAACTGTTTATATAAATAGCTATTTTAATTTTGTCCGATAACATCATTAAAAATCGTTTTGGTGAAAAATAACAAAGACCTTTTTATTACATGCCTAATTACTTGTTTACATTAAAGTTAGTTAGTGGAATTATTAAACAATGTAATAAACGCCGTTTTGGGGCGTTATAACTCTCAAAGTGTTGTTCAATAAGTTGTTATACGTTTAGGAGGTTTGGTGAACGGAATCTGTGCATTGTGTACGAAATCAGCGAAGCTTAAAGATAGTCACTTTATGCCTAAAGCTGTTTACCGATCAATTAGTAAAGGTTTCCCTGAACACGGACAAAACATTGTTGTGATTAATGGTTCTAATAAATCAGCAGCCTATACTGACAAGCAAGCTAAAAAGTATTTACTTTGTGAGCGTTGTGAATTGAAATTCTCCAAAAATGGGGAAGATAAAGTAATATCTTTTATGGCTCGTCCTAACGGTTTTAAACTAGCTACAAAGATAAAAAAGTTTAAAACGTTGTCTCATGTAAAAGATGAAGTATGGTATTTTCCACCAAGCGACGAAATAGCGTTTAATTTCATGTACTTTGCTGTAAGCATTGCTTGGAGGTTGTCTGCAACAGATTGGAGTGGGTTCGGTATTCCTGATACAAAGAATTCAATTCGTGAAGAAAGCATGATTGCTTTTTCAGATTACCTATTAGGAAATACTGAACTTCCTGCAAATACTTATCTAGCTGTATATGTTGATAATCAAATAGTAGATACACCATCAATGGGCTTTCCAACTATTAAAAATCATGGTGGCTATCAACATATAGTGTTTAACATTCCTGGTCTAAAACTAAGCCTGTTAGCAGGCAAAAATCCAGGAGCGGGTATTAGAGAAACATTCTCTATTAATACAACTAACGTGTATTTTGTTAGTCGTAGTTTAAAAACACACCCTGATTATCATTTTATGGTTAACTTTTTAAAAAATGAATCAGTTGCAAAGGGTCGGTTACTGAAAGAGCGTATCAAACACGTAACAACACGCCCTGAGGTGGACGGCTAGTAAAATTAGCTATTAATTGCAAATTTTAAAAGTGGTGAGCCTCTTTGTTTTTCAACACTTAAATGCAATCGTTATCCATTTAAATACCAGCGTTCTAATAGTGTGGTTATATGGCTTATCCTTCACTTTTACTGCTTATAATACGCTTTAGCCTAAAATCAACTATGCACCTATAACGATTAGAAAAACCAGCCACTCTACAAATTTTTGCCTTAGAAAAGTGGGCAACTAAAACCTAAATATATCCATACCTCCTGAGGGCTTCGTTCAATAAATTGCGCTATCCCCGCTTATTTTTACTTCAGCGGTATCATTAAACGCGCGCAATTTCCCTGAAAATCAATAGCCTAAAAAAATAATTATAGGAGGTCCTGTAGTCAAATAACAATACTTTAGTAAACGCTAGTTCATATTACGTCACGTAATATTCATGCAGAACTTTAAGTTAAACATACGCTCGTGCAGCGTTCCCATTTTTATTTGACTCAATTTATTGGACATTCTTTTTATGAAATTAAAGTTATTTATCGCAATTATTTTTAGCACTTCGATGTCGTCTTACGCGACAGAAGCAGTAGATAAAACGGAGTTTTCATTCGAAGACTTAAAAGCGCTGGCAAAAGCCTCAGCCGAAAAGCCCTATACGTCAACTAAGGTGCCAGCGCCGGAGTTAATCGATAAAATTACGTATGACGAACATTGGAAAATACGCTTTAAAGAAGATGAAACCTTATACCCAAGTGGAAAAAAGGCACCTGTACAATTATTTTACCCAGGGCGATATTTTCCTGAGCCAGTAAGTATTTACATCAGAGACGATAAAAATCAGGTTCAAAATGTACCTTTTAGTAATGACGTTTTTGATATGCCTGATAATAGCCCAGCTCACGATCTCCCAGAAGGGTTTGGATTTGCAGGCTTTAGAATAATGCGCCCAGATATGAAACCAGATTGGATATCTTTTTTAGGCGCGTCTTATTTTCGTACTGACGGGCCAGAGGGACAATATGGACTGTCAGCCCGAGGTATTGCAATTAATACGGGTATGAATCAGCCAGAAGAATTTCCGCGCTTTTCTGCATTTTGGATTGGCCCCGCAGAGAAAAAAGGTGAAAGTGTGTCTGTTTGGGCATTGCTTGAAGGGCCTTCTATCACTGGTGCTTATCGGTTTGGTTTAAGTAAAGATAACAAAGAAGCCAAAGGCCATATTACCTCTGTAACGGCTAATTTGTATATGCGCGCCGATGTTGAACGCTTAGGCGTAGCACCGTTAACCAGTATGTATTGGTACTCACAAAAAGATAAAACAGGAGCTAAAGATTGGCGCCCAGAAATTCACGATAGCGATGGCCTGGCGATTCACACAGGATCGGGTCAATACGTTTGGCGCCCATTAAATAATCCTCAGTCGGTGTCGACCAATAGTTTTATTGATGAGAACCCAAAAGGGTTTGGCTTAATCCAAAGAGATCGTGACTTTAATAACTACCAGGACGACGGCGTATTTTACAATAAGCGTTCATCAGCGTGGATTAAACCTACTGACGATTGGGGCAAAGGCGCAGTACAGTTAATCGAAATTCCTACAAAAGATGAAACGTTCGACAATATTGTTGCCTACTGGGTGCCCGAAAAAGAGGCGCGCAAAGGTGATGAGTTTACCTTTTCTTATGATATTGAATGGCGTCCACTCGATCCAAAATCAAAAACGCTTGCAAGCGTTGTAAATACTCGCCAAGGCTTAGGCGGAATTCCCGGCCAGCCTATTCCTGAAGGCGTTAACAAGATGGTGATTGATTTTGAAGGTCCAGTATTTAAAGGCTTAGATAACAAAAGTGGTATAAAGCCGATTGTTGAAGCCAGCAACGGTGAAATACTAGAACCTATTGGAGTTTATCCGGTAGTTGGTACAAACCAATGGCGATTAGCGTTTGACTACAAACAAGCTAACAACAATCCGGTGAACATACGCGCGTATTTAGTTGATAAAAATGATGAAGCTATAACTGAGACATGGGTAAGTGATGCAAAGGTAACGATTAAATAAGACCTTAAAGTAACTGTTTAGCATATTGTTCTTAAATGAACTCAGGCGCTTTTTATCCTTGTTCTTTTGTAACTATTCACCAAGACAAATTATTTTCTAAGGATCTTTTTTAGCTATTGACTGATCCTGCCAGTATGCCAAGCTAGAGCTATTACCCTATCGCTCTAGCTTTAATGAATTTAAACAGCATAAATA
>NZ_JASDCB010000057.1:0-29787 GCF_030408135.1 Pseudoalteromonas sp. APC 3691
TGTTATCTCCCAAAGCATGGAAGTTATTGTGGTTAAAGAGAATAAAAACACCATTGCCTGAAACTGCTCCAAATATGTCATGGGCGTATCAGGAACTGGCAAAGTTAGGAGGCTGGAAAGATACCAAGCGCACAGGGCGTGCATCTGTGAAAGTGTTATGGCAAGGATGGCTTAAGTTACAAGCCATCCTGGAAGGCTACGATTTAGCAAAATCTCTTGAGTCAGACTTGTGATCAAGAGACAGTTAATTAGAGGCTAAAAATATTCGTACACTTAAATCGCTTCTTCATCTTCCTCAGCAGTACGAATACGTATAACGCGCTCAACATCAGTGACAAATATTTTACCGTCACCGATTTTTCCTGTTTGTGCCGTTTTTACAATAACTTCAATTGCACGGTCTACATCTTCATCAGTCAATACTATATCAAGTTTTACCTTAGGTAAAAAATCGACCATATACTCTGCACCACGGTAAAGCTCAGTGTGACCTTTTTGACGCCCAAAGCCTTTAACTTCGCTTACCGTCATACCTGTAATACCTACATCCGACAACGCTTCACGCACATCGTCTAACTTAAAAGGTTTGATAATTGCTTCTATTTTTTTCATATTGATTACTTTTGAAAGCTCCAGTTGCCTCGATTTTAGACAATCATGATGTTCATAGCAAACAAAGCGATTGAATTACGGTGATAAAACAACCGATCATGGTATAATTTATTATATAAAAATAGCGATACTTAAATGACTAGCAGTAAATGAGATTAATATGAAAAATAAACAAAACGGATTCACTCTTTTAGAACTCATGGTAACCGTTGCTATCGTTGGGATCATTGCATCCATTGCGATCTGGAATAGCAGCGATATGCTAGAAGAAAATAGAGCTGAGAATTTTTTGTTGGAATTAAAAAGAAATATTAGCTACGCCCGTGCTCAAGCTGCAAGTACAGATGAAATAGTCATTGTATGCCCTGCTCCCAATACAGTTACAAGTAGTAGCTCAAGTCTCACATGCCAAAGTGAATGGGCCTCAACTAATACCGTTATTTTATTTATAGATACTGATAATGACGGAAGTTATAAAAGCGCAAACGATAGTCTATTACGTGTAATGTCAGAAACTCCGTCTAGCGATAGAATAAAATTCTCTGGTAATAATAGCCTTCGGTTTAATACGAGCGGTCGTATTACGACAAGTTTAGCTGGCTCAGGTAGCTTTACGGGCTTTGTGTATTGCCCCAATAATGACAACGAAAATAATAAAGCGCTGAATGTATCAGTATCTGGTACTGCTTTTTACCTTGGTGACACTACTGAAAAGTGCGATTAAAAAACGCACAGTTATACCTTGTCATATTTGTATCATTTACTAGACTGAGTTAATCATTTATTAACTCAGGTCTTCAAGGATGAGATTATCAATATCAAAAAGTAAGGGAGTAACACTTCTCGAATTAATGGTATCTATGGCTGTTGTCAGTATTATCAGCCAATTATCTATGTGGTTTTATCCAGATTTTTTAGCTAAAAACCGCTTAGATAACCACGTAAACCTCCTACACCGAAATATAAATTATGGCCGTTTATATGCCATTGAAAATGCTACTTACGTCACGCTTTGCGCACTAAAAGACAGCCAATGCACAAAAGACGAATGGGATGGTCAAATGTCACTGTTTATCGACAAAGATAAATCAACGACTCTAGATGATGATGAACTACTCTTAAGCACTTTCGAGGATGTTAATGAGGCCGATACTTTAGAGTACCCCCGCAACGCTATTACGTTTCGTCCAGATGGCTCTTTAAATGGTTTTCAAAATGGGACTTTTATATATTGCCCTAATAGCGATAAAGCCAATCTCAAAGGATTGGCTTTATCTGTAAGTCAAACGGGTAGAATTCGCATTAAATCAACTGATAAATGCCAGAAAAAGTAACTCTAGTTATCTTCCCCAACAGTAGTCAACATCCTTTCCTTCGTTTGTTTTTGCCCCTTGCGCGCCTTTAGTACCTATATCAGTTATAGATAGCTCGGTGCAATCACCATCTCCTTTTACCGGCCCTGCAATAGGTTTTGCTGTGATTGTAAAAGTATTTTTATCAACTACTTTAATCGCTAATTCGAAATGCCCATTCTCTGTTTTACTTTGAATCCCTAAATCACTCGCTAATTCTGTATACTCTCTGTTATCTACAAAGTACTGCTCTTGCTTATTAGCTGCATCTAATAATGCAGCAACGGCCTCTGCGCGCGAAGCACGCTTCACATACTCTGTATAATTAGGCAATGCAATTGCTGCAAGTATGCCGACGATAGCAACAGCTATCATCAGCTCAATTAAGGTAAACCCACGTTGTTTTTTTATCATTCAAACCTCCTTAATCGTCTTCATTCTGCATGTTTTCATCATTTTCTTCACGTTTATAAATATATGTTTGTTGTGTTTTAAACCCAAATCCCAATGCTTTTTCATTAACAAGTTGTATCTTATCATCTACAACTTTTAATCCTGGGCCTGTAATTTCAAGTGGTTGGAGCGGGTTTTCAGCATTTTCACCTTTGATGCCCGGACCAATTAAATAAAACTGACTTTTTACTTCCTCATCAGGATCATCATCGCATTTTCCGTTATCATCACTATCTGCACATGAAGAACCAAAATAAAGTTGGGGCGTATCTGGCACCTCTGTACTTGTAGCAAATTTCAGATCGTCATAAACTTTAGTACCGTAGTGCAAATGAAATGCGTAAAGAGAGCCCCCTCCTCCACTTAATGAACATTGATTTTTAATTGATGAATCCAACGTCGGAGTAAAAGATGTAAAATAAGCAACCCCACCAACAACGGTTGCTGCTGCTAACGACTTTTCACCAGTAGCGAGTTTATAACGCCACCCAACAAAATCATTCGCAAGTTCATCTTCTAATTTTACAAACTCAGTTACATTATCTAATGCACTACCAAATTTATCATTATTCATCCCCATTAACATACTAGGCGTTATAACTTCAGGCGCAGATTCGAATAATTTAGTAACTGTATTTTCATCTCTTATCATAAATAATTCATCAGCTGTACCTTCTCCATTTGGATTTGAACGATTTCCACTACCAATTACAATCGCATCATAAGGTGTATCTAATCGAGTGACTACATCATCTTTAATAGTAACTTTACTAAACATAGTTCTTGCCACTACGGGCTTGTAAAAAAAGCGTCTATCGGCATCACTACCAAGATCAGCTAACTGAAAATGACTAAATTTGCCTTCATCTGATATATCTATACGCCAAATACCTCCACCAGTATCTGCCGCATATATCCGGTCTGTATAGCCATCATAATTAGAATCTAATAACGTTACATCGGCAGCAATACTATATTTCCCTTTAAATTCGGTATCCTTAGATGCATCTCCCTTAGGTGCTAAAATCCAAACCTTTTCACCTGTTTTTGCATCAACGATATAAATACCGCGGCCAATTCTATCTTCCGTTTTTATATTAGCTTTATCGGCATCATTCGAATCTTTATTAATATCATAACCAGCCCCAAATATTAAAAGGGGTGTATTTCCTTTTGATTTTATATAAGCAACTTGGGGTTTAGACCACGTTTGGCCAAGGTTTTTAAATTTCCCTTCACCGCCTTTAATAGTCCACATTAAACTTGGAGAGTCTGGCTTTGTAATATCCAAACCATAATAATTACGACCACCTCTGCGCATACCTACAGCAGCCCAGACTTGGTCACCTTTAGTTGCGTTAATAGTTCCATCATTTAAACCTTCACCATTAAGGCTCTTATTGTTGAAATAAACACTAATAGGTCCATCTATGCCGTATTCTTTAGTACTATGTTCATCACGAAGAGGTTCAATAATTTTGTATAGTTCAGATGGAATAAACGCCCAGCTTTCACTAACTTTATTGTTAGTGTCATCATCTTTAAACATATGTAAAAAGCCAGCATTAGTACCAATTAGAATACGAATATCATCATTACCATAGTCTATCGCAACTGGTTTTGAGTGCAGTGGGTCACCAAATATATCATCGCGTAAAGCGTCAGATTCGCTATTTTGTTTATTATCATACCCGCGAGCCCAGTTAATAATATTTTTTAAGTCAGATTTATCAACATCAAAAGCAACCGCTGCTTTTTGCTTATTGCCATAGGCATCTTCAATCTTATCAAGATTAAAATCTATTAATGCATTAGTATTTGCGTTTGTAAGTATATTACGAGCTTTGTCACTACTTATTAATGCAGCATTGACTCCACCCTCTTTTACAGAGCTACCATCGGAAGTTCCATCAGGACTCCAAAATGTATGCGCACTCGTTTTTATAAGGCCATCACTATCAAACGCTTCTATATCTTTGGAATCAATAACTTTGTTACCTGATAATTTCAGTTTTTTTAGATTACCACGCCATCTAGTATGCTTTTCAGGATAAAACATACCTAAGTATATGGCATCTCGACTCCGAGTTTGATCTACATTATTACTTGCAACTGAAGGGGCTGTAAAAGTACTATTTTCCTGTCTAATCGCTGCTACAGCATTATTTAAAGCTTCAGAAAGCTTTTCTGGTGTAGTTGCAGGCAAATTTTTACCACCACCTAATGTTGAGGCTTGTTTTAATAAGTTTTGACCATCTGCAGTCATACCAGAGCCAAACCCAATCGTATATAGACGCCCTGTTTCATTAATATCGGGAGTAGAAGGGTACAAATCGACAATTGTGTCGTCTGTTCCATGAATGATTTTAGCTAATTGATGCAAAAGGTTACTGTATACATAATCATCGCCAGTTAAAGCACGACCAAAATACTTATTATGCTCGGCGCTAATATCATAATCGCTTCCATTATCACTGCTAGGAGACGGATCACCATCAGTCATATAGATAATATTGACGGAATTATCACAACGCTTAGCTTCAGCTGCGCTATCAGCAAAAGGTGATATATAAGAATAGCTAGAAACAACATCTTCTAAAACAGATGTGCATTCCTTTTTAGTCCCCCAAACCCATCTTCCGTACCATCTATATTGATAAGGAACATCTTCGCATCTTTGAACTTGTTCTTGAGTAATAATTGCAGATTCTATACCTGTGTCTCTTTTGTTTCTACTCACATCAAAAGCATAGTCCAACTCTTTTCCTGTAATATATAAATAAGCCTCCCACAATGTTTCAGCTAATGGAGTCCCCCCACTTGCAGGAAGATCATTAATAGATGCTTTTATGGAATCGGGCGAACTACCGATGCCATTTAAAACATAACCTCCTTCGGTACCATTAAAGCGCATTAAGCCAAAATCGATTGAACCTGCATTGTCTGTTACCAGTTTATCCATAGCCCCTTGAGCTGCTTCAAGTCTACTATCAGGACAAAGAATATATGGGCCATTACGATACTCTTGCCCACAGTCGTCCCCTGTACTTGAAGAAAAAGCCATGCTCCCGGAGGTATCAAAAATTAATAGTACTCGCGGTTTTTCATCTGAATTAGCATCTTTATTTACGTAAAGCTCAATATCCTCAGCGTATGCATGCATATTAATTGCTGATGTAAATAATAAAACGAGTGCTATATAAAGTTTAAATTTCATCTTAAATCCCCTTCCCCGTACTGGCCATCTCTTGAGCTATACCTGTTACAATAGTTAACTGGTGCTTGCTTTTAGAGCCATATTCTATCGTAGTAGATACTTGAATCATGTTGCATGAAACACCCGCTGTAAAACTATAACTACGAGGGCAATTAAGTTCTAATAAACCATTATTTAAGTTCGTCATTATACTTTTCATTTCGTGTCCAGGCTCTGTAATATCTTTCTCTGGTATAGTGATTTTATTACCATCACTATCAAGCTTACCCGAATCTGTAGCGATCTCATCTGGAGTAAGAAAAAAGTCACTATCAGCACCTTCTTTAGCTTCTGACGCAATCACTCTTTGCACTTCGCCAATCAATTGATTTTCTGCAACCTCTCGTTCTTGCGCTGCATTAGTAATTTTAATATCAATTGTACTACTACTCATAAGAGTAACTGCAATGCCGGTAACTGCTATCACCATAATTAATGCGGTTAAAAGCACCACACCTTGTTGCTTACTTGGTAACAACTTTAAATTTTCCATAGATTACCTCCAACATTACTTAAACGAATAGTTGTTGTGAAAACAGTGCGCCTATAATTATCATCAAAACTTAGTTCCCTAGGAGTCTCTCCTTCCCCAAGTATGTATTTTTTATTTTTAATTTTTAAACCAGGATCGAGTTCTAGTGATCTAATTAATAAGAAAAGTTGAACGGTTAAAATACCTTTACGGTTTTCCCATTCTGTAGCAGTTATATCTGCAGCACTTTTATAAGTGTCAACCTTGCTATCACTGTTAGTATCAAGGCCAAAAAGGAAACGCATGTTTTCAACACCTTCCATTATCGTTTCAGTGGTCATTTTTCCTTTTACTAATCGTTTTCGTTTTAATACAGGTACTTTTATTTTTTTATTATTAACTTCATACTCTTGCTCTGAAATATAATAAACATGGTGACTATATGGCCAAATAGTTGCATTGATATTTGTCGGAGTATATTTACCGGTTACAAAACTTGCTTGTTCTTGCTCGGCAATAAAATAATCTATGTTATCGGTTGTACTGTTAGTACCTGTAATACCATTATACTGGGAATTTCCTTGTAAAAATTTAAGTTGGAGAATGTCTGTCCCTTTAGTTACATCAGCTATACAGTTTAACTCACTTGTACTTTTAGCTGTTTCTGCATATATAGTACGAAAATTACTACTACTTGTTAGATCAGGAAAGCTCCCATTATTAGTTCCTTCAACGCAATCTTTGCCACTAACTTTGGAGGTTACGGTGGTATTTATAGCAGTAAATGAATCATCATAATAAGTACCCCAAAATCCAACTTGCTCAATATCACGTTGCATAATATTTATAGCTAAGCGTCCTGACTCTTGGATCTCACCAATTGTCATCGTGTCCTTTGTAGTTAATTTCATGCCAAGGTAAGTAAACATGACACCACCTAAAATTAAACCGCCAATAAATAGTGAAATCATAACTTCTACAAGAGTAAACCCTTTTTGCTTCATGTTAACTCCTCACATATATATAACTGGTTAAAACCACTAAACGGCGTTTATTGTTAGTTTTATCACCACAGGTAATTTTTCCTGTATCTGTATTTGCTTTAAACTCTTGTCGCCCTTGCCATGATATAATTACCTCAATGTTGAACCCTTTCCCTCCAGTATCTGCCACTGATGTTGGATTTATACATATTGTCGCATCATCTAAAGTACCTGTATTTTCACGAGCTTGAATGGCACGTTTCCATTGCACTATATCCATATCCGCTATTGCTGATGAATTACAGGGACTTCCAAAACAAGCCTTAGTTGTAGCAAGTGCACCGCTACTATCTATTTTCGCCTTTCCATATTTTTCAATAGATGCAATGGTATCGTTAGCACGAATACGCTGCACAATATCATTACCAAGTGCAACTGCTGCTGCACGCTGCATAGAGTCAAAGCTCGCCTGCTTTGCTTTTGCTTGCAAGGCAACTGCACCTAACAAACCAAAACTAAGAATAATAAATGCAATTAACACTTCAATTAGAGTGAAGCCTCTTTGCATTTTTGTTTGAGATGATTGCATAGTAAAACCAAATAAAAATTATCTGATTGTAAGTTTATGCTATTTATTTGAGGAATCAATGAGGACTAAGACAAGCGGTTATATTTGTTGATAAACGGTTAATTAAATTTATTCATTCAAGAAAGCTGTTGATAATTAAGCCTAAAATGTACTTAAATCAGAGGCAACTTAATCACAGAGTAAGCGCCTAAAGCGCATTTTTAACTAATTTAAGCTCGCGGCGGCTTACTTGCAATAACTCGCTACACCCTTGCAGCTCAATAATATGGTGCCCATTGCCTTTTGAATGCAAGGCTATTACTTTTTGTTTATTAACTAACGTATTGCGGTGAATTCGTAAAACATATGCGGGATATTGCAGTTCTAATTGCTTTAAGCTTTGCTCAAGTAGAGCCTCTCCACCACAGAATATCATTTTGGTATATTTTTCTTCTGCACTAAAGTACAAAACATCATTTATATCAACACTACGAAGAGTGCCCGCTAATTGATAAGACACTTTTACATTTTGTTGTTTTTGAATATGTACTTTATTTAAACGGCCTACTTGCTGAAGTACCTTTTGTAATGATTGCTCTGTAATAGGTTTAACTAAATAACCTGCAGCACTTAACTGTAAAGCATCAAAGGCATGCTCAGGGTGCGCTGTTATAAACACAACTGCAGGCGGTAGGGTTAAACTATTGAGCTCATTAGCAACTTGTAAACCATTCATACCGGGCATATCAACATCTAAAAAAATCAAATCGGGCGTTTGCTTTTTAGCAAGTGCTAAGGCTTCATTACCATTACTTGCCTCACCTTGCACAACTATACTTTTATCATGTGCTAACAAACGAATTAAGCGAGATCTCGCCAAAGGTTCGTCATCAACAATGAGTACATTCATACACTGCCCCCTATTAGTTTAGGAATAACGACCTTTACTCTAAACACATCATTTTTATTAGTAATTGTTAGTTGCGCTTTATTTTTATAGTAAATATTTAATCGCTGGCGAATATTTTCAAGCGCCATTCCGTTATTAGGCCTAGTTTGAGTATTAGAAATTGTTATAGGGTTAGAAACAATCATGGTTATATAGCCGGTAGTGATATGTAGCTCTACTTTTATTTCTGCACCATGCTCACTTGTTTCAACACCGTGGCATACTGCATTTTCAATTAATGGCTGCAGGGTTAAACAAGGAATGCTCAATGCAGGTAGTTCATTGGGTATTTGCCAATTAACTCTTAAGCGATTACCGAAACGCCATGTTTCAAGTGCTATATATTGCTTACTCAGCGTTATTTCATCGTCAAGAAATACATTTTTTCCTGAGTGCATTGCAGCCTGCGATAAGGCGGCTAATGCTAAAATAGCCTGCTCTGCCGCATCGGCATCATGATGAGTAAGCTCTGCAGCAGTGTTTAAACTATTATATAAAAAATGAGGACGTATTCTGGCTTGTAAGGCATCAAGTTCAGCTCGAGAAAGCGCTTTAGTTTGCTGCTCTTTTTCAAAATGAATTAATAAAAATTGGACGAATAAAGCCGCCAGCAAAGCCACTATAATGCAATTGCGAAGTGTGAAATAAATTAAGTTATCTGTATCATCTATATCAAAAGCAAAATGGGAAAATAAAATACTAAAAATGCACGTAGATAATAAAAAAAAGATAAAAAACAAACTTAACTGAAAAGTTTGAGTGCGCGTTTGTAAGAAAAAACGACAAAAATATAAAGAAGAGGTACCGACTAAAACAATTAAATGCATAAACAAACTAATGACCCCAAGTCGAAGCCAAATATCGCCTTCTACATTGGGTGCAAAGGCTAAAACAATAGCAATAACTTGAGAAACAATAAGCGAAGCTAGTACGCCTCGCTCATTAAAAAGAGCCGAAAAAAGCAAACCATCATCTTTTAGTGACTTGCTCATAACGACTCTCCTATAATCTAAATTTTAAATTAACGTAGCTCTACAGGAACAGCAAATACGATATTCTCTTCTTCGCCTGGGTTTTCAACAACCTGCGTACCACCAAGATCTTTTAATCGGCTTATAACTTGTTGTACAAGTACTTCTGGCGCAGATGCACCCGCAGTTACACCCACTGATTTAGAACCTGAAACCCACTGCTCTTGCACATCAGTTGCATCATCAATTAAATAAGCAACAGTGTCCATTTTATCTGCAAGTTCACGTAAGCGATTAGAGTTAGAGCTGTTTTTAGCCCCTACAACTAATAGCACATCAACTTTATCAGCTAGGTCACGAACAGCGTCCTGACGATTTTGCGTTGCATAACAAATATCATCTTTGCGAGGTCCATCAATTGATGGAAACTTGTTGCGCAGTTCATCTATAACATCAGCAGTGTCATCAACAGAGAGTGTTGTTTGGCTACAATAAAAAAGATTTTCAGCATTTTTTACATTAAGCGCAACAACATCATCAACGGTTTCAACAAGATAAATACCACCGTCTGAGTTATCATATTGTCCCATTGTTCCCTCTACTTCAGGGTGACCATGATGACCAATTAAAATACACTCAATACCTTTACGACTCGCACGTGTAACTTCCATATGTACTTTAGTTACAAGCGGACACGTTGCATCAAATACTTTTAAATCACGACGTTTTGCCTCAGAACGAACAGCTTGCGATACGCCATGTGCGCTAAAAATAACAATGCTGTCGTCAGGTACTTGATCAAGCTCTTCAACAAAAACCGCACCACGACTTTTTAATCCATCAACTACATAGCGGTTATGTACTACTTCGTGGCGAACATAAATTGGCTTTTCAAAAATATCTAAAGCGCGCTCAACAATACTAATAGCACGGTCAACACCAGCGCAAAAGCCTCGTGGGTTAGCTAATAATATTTCCATTAACCTTCCACCTCAATAATATCCACTTCAAACGTTAGGCGCTGACCAGATAAAGGATGGTTAAAATCAATCGTTACCGATTCACCTTGCACTTCGCGAACTAAACCAGGAAGCTCAGTGCCATCAGGTTGAGTAAACGCAATAATTGCACCTACCTTAGCTGGTGTTTCTGGACCAAACTTACTACGGTCAACGTAGTAAATATTATCTGGGTTTGGCTGACCAAACGCATCTTCAGGTTCTAATTCAAACGTTTTACTTTCGCCTGCAGTTAGCCCTAATAAACATTTTTCGAAGTTTGCCGTTAAGCTACCATCACCCATTGTTAATTTAGCAGGCTTATTATGCACCTTGGTAGAATCAGCGGCAGAGCCATCTTCTAATTTAATAGAAAAATGGAAGATAACTTGCGAGTTTTCACCAATTACAGCTTGGCTCATGCTTTATGCTCCTTCGGACTCTCGCCGGTAAAGGCGTCAAATAACAATAATGCTGCGCCAATACAAATAGCGCAATCGGCAATATTGAATACAGGAAAATGTGAGTCTTTATAAAATACGTGAATAAAGTCGATTACATAACCATACGCAATACGATCGTATAAATTACCAATAGCGCCTGCAAGTACCAGTGCATAAGCACCGCATAGTACTTTGTTTGTTGCAGGTAAGCGTTTTAGCCACCACACAAGTAAAGCACTAATAGCAATGGCAATCGCACTTAAAAACCAACGCTGCCAACCACCCGCTTCACTTAAAAAGCTATAAGCAGCACCATAGTTATGCACATAAGTAATACTAAAAACAGGGAGTAAGTTTATCGACTCTTGATAAGCCATAGTCCCTACAACAAGTGTTTTACTGGCAAAGTCTATTACCAATAGTAATAGACTCAACCAAAGCCACACTAAACCACTTTTTTGGGCTAGTTTGCTCACTAAGAATAACTCCTAAGCGAATTGACGCTTTTCGCCTTCGCCGTCAACATTACTTACACAACGGCCACAAATTTCAGGATGAGCAGGGTTAACACCTACATCTTCACTGTAATGCCAACAACGCTCACATTTAGCAGCATCTGTTGCAGCAACACTAATGAATAAACCTTCAATTTCGGTAGCTTGTGTATCAGCAGGCTGACTATCAACTTCAGAAACATTTACAGCTGATGTTAATAATACAAAACGTAGCTCATCATCAAGCGCATTTAATTTAGCGGCAAGCTCTTTACCCGTGAATAAATTAACCGTTGCTTGAAGCGTTGCACCAATGACTTCTTCTTTACGTGCAGCTTCTAATAAGCGGTTTACTTCGTCGCGCACTGTTAAAATTTCTAACCAGTCATCGTTGCTAAATTGGCTATTAGTTGGCGCTTGTAAGCCATCATACCAAACAGATGTAAATACGTAGTCACTACGCTCACCCGGTAAAGCTTCCCAAATTTCTTGTGCGGTAAAGCTCATAATAGGCGCCATCCAACGCGTCATAGCTTCTGCAATATGATAAAGCGCTGTTTGACAAGAACGACGTGCATGGCTGTCACTCTTAGCTGTGTACTGACGATCTTTAATGACGTCTAAATAGAACGAACCAAGCTCACCCGTACAGAAGTTCATTAGCTTTTGCGTTACTAATAGCATTTGGTAGCTATCGTATGCGGCTAAAATTTCGTCTTGCAACTGAGCAGCACGACCAACAATCCACTTATCAAGCTCAACCATATCATCAACAGCAACTTGATCTGTTTTTGGATCAAAGCCATTTAGATTAGCAAGCAAGTAACGGCTAGTGTTACGAATACGGCGGTAGCGATCGGCAGAGCGTTTAAATATTTCATCCGACACAGTCATTTCTGCCGTGTAATCGGTAGAGGCAACCCACAAACGTAAAATGTCAGCACCTAGTTTATTCATCACATTTTGTGGTGAAATAACATTGCCTAACGACTTAGACATTTTGCGGCCGTTTTCATCAACAGTAAAACCATGAGTCAATACTTGGCGGTATGGCGCATGACCATTAATAGCCACAGATGTCATCATTGATGACATAAACCAACCACGGTGCTGATCAGAACCTTCAAGGTATAAATCAGCTGGACCAACCAAGTCTTCACGTGCATCTACTACACAAGCGTGCGACACACCTGAGTCAAACCATACATCTAGCGTATCTTGTACTTTCATATATTGCTTGGCGTCTTCTTCACCAAGTAAAGTAGCTGGTTCTAAATCGTACCATGCTTGAATACCAGACTTTTCAACAAGCTCTGCTGCTTGAGCAATTAGCTCTTGTGTATTTGGGTGAAGTGCACCGGTGTCTTTATCAACGAACAATGCAATAGGAACGCCCCAAGTACGCTGGCGAGAAATACACCAATCTGGGCGACTTTCAACCATGTTAGAAATACGGCTTTCGCCCCACTCTGGCAACCACTGCGTGTTTTTAATTTCTTTTAAAGAATCTTGACGCAAGTTAGCCTGATCCATACTTACAAACCATTGTGGTGTAGCACGGAAAATAATGGGTGTTTTATGGCGCCAACAATGTGGGTAACTATGAGTTATAGCATGATGATGCATTAATGCACCGTGCTCTTTTAATACTTCAATTACGCTCGCATTTGCTTTAAATACATGCTGACCTGCAAAAAGTTCAGTATCTGGTAAATAAACACCATTAGCGCCAACAGGGTTAGCTACTTCAAGGTTGTAATTTAAACCAGCCACGAAATCTTCTTGACCATGTCCTGGTGCTGTATGTACAACACCGGTACCTGAGTCAGTCGTTACGTGTTCTGCAACAATCACGGGTACATCAAAATCATAAAAAGGATGGGCTACAGTTAAGTTTTCAAGTGCAGCACCTTTTACATAACCTAATACATGAAAGTGATTAAAACCAAAGCGGTCCATTGCATCTTTAACAAGCTCAGAGCCTAAAATTAGACGTTGTTGTACGCCTTCATCTTCAACCTGCACCAATGCATATTCTAAATCGGCATGCACAGCGACTGCGCGGTTTGCTGGAAGCGTCCACGGTGTTGTTGTCCAAATAACAGTACCAACACTGCCTTCACCCTTGTGACCATCAGCCAAATCAAATGCACTTACAACAGCATCTTGATCAACAAATGTAAAACGTACATCAATCGCTGGTGATTGCTTGTCTTGGTATTCAACTTCAGCTTCTGCTAATGCAGAACCACAATCTGTACACCAATGCACAGGCTTAGCACCTTTGTGCAAATGACCTTTTTCAATAATACGACCAAGTACACGAATTGCATTCGCTTCAAAGTCAAAGTTCATTGTTAAGTAAGGCTTATCCCAATCTGCAAATACGCCTAAACGTTTAAAATCAACTTTTTGACCTTCAACTTGTTTTTTAGCGTATGCACGGCATTTTTCACGAAACTCGCTTGCGGTTACTTTTACGCCCGGCTTGCCTACTTTTTTCTCAACCATTAACTCGATTGGTAAACCATGACAATCCCAACCTGGTACTAATGGTGAATCAAAGTCAGATAATGTTTTAGACTTAACAATAATGTCTTTTAATATTTTATTAACTGAGTGGCCTAAATGGATATCGCCATTTGCATACGGAGGGCCGTCATGCAAAATAAAGGTCTTTTTACCTTTCTTAGCGCTGCGAATTTGACCGTACAGGTCGTCTTCATACCATGCTTTAAGCATTTTTGGTTCACGTTGTGCCAAATTGCCACGCATTGGAAACGGTGTTTCCGGTAAGTTCAAAGTATGTTTATAGTCGCTCATTTATCCTACATTCCGTCTCTATCGGCTACCTGATTTAAACCAAAACACTGCTTAGCGGCAGCAACATCAGTTGCTATTTGCGCCGTTAATTGTGTTAATGTCTCGAATTTTTTTTCATTGCGAAGTTTTTTTATTAACTCCACATGCATAAATTGTCCGTAAATATCCTGTGCAAAATCAAAAAGGTGAACTTCTAATAATGCACGAGTTCCATTAAATGTCGGCTTATTACCTACATTTGCAACTCCAAAAATCTGTTTTCCTGCAATCGTTGCTTGCACTGCAAACACCCCGTTGACAGGACACACTTGGCGTTTTAGGGCAATATTTGCCGTTCTAAAACCGAGTTCACGTCCTCTTTTCCAGCCGTGTATAACACGCCCAGAAATAGCATAATCGTGACCAAGCATTATTTTAGCACTTGCTAAGTCACCAGATGCCAAAGCATCTCGTATTAAAGTGCTGCTTACTCTAGCATTTAATTGACGAAAACTCGCGGTGCTTTTTACGTCCATGCCCGCTTGCTTGCCCATGCTAGCAAGTAAGTCAAAGTTACCTTGCCGCTGCTTCCCAAACTTAAAATCATCGCCAACAGTGAGAGCTTTAACACCTAACTTTTTAATCAAAATATCATTAACAAATTGCTCAGCATGCATGTTTGCAAATTGCTGATTAAAGCTAATGCAAATAACTCGCTCAATACCTAAATCACGAAGCAAACGTAGCTTATCTCGTAAGCGTGTTAGCCGTGCTGGTGCATTGTTTTTAGCAAAAAATTCTTGTGGCTGGGGTTCAAATAGCATTACAGTGCTAGGCAAACTATGCGCTTTAGCATCACTAAGTAAGCCTTTTAATACTTCTGCGTGGCCTAAATGAACACCGTCAAAATTACCAATAGTTAACACACAACCAAAGTGGTGTGGGCGAATATTGTGTATACCTCTAATTAACTCCATGCCACCTAATGCCTTGTTTAGCGAGTTATTAATTACGGCTAAAAATTTATTAAAGCCGCAGAGTTGCCGATTATAATCTTTTTTTTAGTTTGATTCAGTAATTGCTACACTTTTTATCGTATTTAGTCTAACGCCCATCAAAAATAGCATTGCAAAGTAGCTAATACCTGCCAAAGCCACTAATACCATTAATAATATTACCTGCTGTGTAAAAGCCCATGTAGCCCAGTAATAGTAACTGCTCACAAACCATGTAACAGCCCCCATAACAATACTTGCAACAACACATTTTAGTGTAAAGCGCATACTCATTGATGAAAACTGATACACATTTTCTTTTTTAAGCTGCCTATACAGCAAAAACGCATTACAACTAGCCGATAGTGAAGTCGCGAGTGCTAAACCTAAATAACCAATGAAAGGAGCCAACATAATATTAAATACCATATTCAGTACTAAGGTGATAATACCAATACGCACCGGCGTTTTTGTGTCTTGACGAGCATAAAAGCCAGGAGCAAGTACTTTAATCAGCATAAAGCTTACAAGCCCTACTGAATACGCGACTACGCCTAAACTTACTGCTTTAACATGATCAACACTGTCTTCTTTAAACGCACCGTGGTCGAACAATACGGTGATAATAAGCGGGCTGATGATCATTAGACCTATCATTGCTGGTAGGCCTAAAAATATAACAAAACGCACCCCCCAGTCGAGGGTATGTTGAAAATCACTGCTTTTTTTACTGCTATGTAACTTAGAGAGCGCCGGTAAAATAACTGTCGCAATACCAATACCAAATAAGCCCAGCGGAAATTCAATTAAACGGTCTGAATAATAAAGCCATGCAATCGAGCCTGTCATCAGTAATGAAGCAATCATGGTATCAAGCAACAAATTAATTTGGCTAATAGATACGCCAAACAAAGCAGGGAGCATAAGTTTACGTACTTTTTTTACGTTTTCGTCTTGCCATGCCCAGCGCGGACGCGCCAACATTTTTGCACGGTATAAAAATGGAAGTTGAAACAATAGCTGTACAACGCCACCAATAAATACGCCAATTGCGAGAGAATAAGCCCCGACACTAAATTTATCATGTAAAAAAATTGCACATGTGATGATAGAAACATTGAGTAGAACTGGTGTAAATGCAGCAACAGCAAAGCGGTTATACACGTTCATTACCGCACCACTGAGCGCAACTAAGCTTACAAAAAACAAATATGGGAATGTAAATTTAAGTAATGAGCTTGCAAGCTCAAATTTTTCGGCATTAGGTCCGCCCTGCCACCAATCTATAAACCAACCAGTGCCAAACAATGCTGCAATAACGGGTGAAGCAACAACACCTATAATAGTGACAACCAGTAAAATGGTTCCTAATGTGCCTGCTGCTTGTGCAACAAAAAGCCTGACCTTGTCGTCGCCTTGCTGTTCTTTAATTTCACTCAGCACGGGTACAAATGCTTGTGCAAAGGCGCCTTCTGCAAATAAACGACGTAAAAAATTAGGAATACGGTTAGCAAATAAAAAAACATCAGCCGCCGCACTTGCGCCTAATAAATTGGCAACGACCGCATCTCGAACGAGCCCTAAAATACGCGATATCATAGTCATACAACTAACAATCATACCGGAGCGAAATAAACCTTTTGACACCTTAAACCTACTCAAAAATCCTCAAGATAGGCGATTATGCCACAGTCTTTTTTATAAATCGCTTTAAAGCACTAGGCTGGGGGTCTGTGCTTTGTTACAATGTCGGTATTAACTGCTAAAGCGGCAAATTGATGCTCGTTATATGGTGCAGTTTTTCTTGGATTGTTAAATTTAAATTGACATCCATGATAGAAACAGGCATATTCCACGGCCTTTAATTTAAGCTTTATTTTAAGATTGTTAGGAGCAAACCTTGGCTAACATCAAGTCTGCAAAAAAACGCGCTATCACAAGCGAAAAAAACCGTCAGCACAACGCAAGCCGTCGTTCAATGATGCGCACTTACTTCAAAAAAGTAATTGTTGCTATTGAAGCGGGCGATAAAGAAGCTGCACAGCAAGCTTTTTCTGTTGCTACACCTATCCTAGACCGTTACGCAACTAAGGGTCTAATTCACAAAAACAAAGCAGCTCGTCATAAGAGCCGTATAGCAGCTAAGATTAAAGCTCTATAATTTGTTTTTGATAGAATATAAAAAACCGGCTTTTGCCGGTTTTTTTTTGTTTAAATTTTAAATGTACTTACTTTATTAGACATTTTCTAAATCTGGATAAAACTTCTTAAGCATTGCCGCTATTTTTTTAGGTGTAAATGGCTTTACTACAAACCCTTTAGCGCCTTTATCAATTGCATCCTTAACATTCTCAATACCTGAATGTGCAGATACCATAACCACATTTGTCTCTGGGCTTAATTCATTGATTTGTGCAATCAAATCTTTACCATCACCGTCTGGCAATTCAATGTCTAAAAAAATGATATTATAATTTGCAGCTTGGCACTCACTAATACATTGTGAGGCAGTAGATGCTTCCTTTACGTTATCTATCCCTAAGTGCATGAGCGTTTGACTCAAAAAACTACGCACTGTGCTAACGTCATCTACAATTAAAATTGATAGCTGCGTATTCATCTTTATTCCTCGTAGGCTATAAGCTAACTTTAAGTTATCATAATAATTAGCTTAGTATATAAATTTACTCATTTAATTATAGAGACCTACGGAAAAAAGGCCAGATTTGCTTTATGTCTAAAACCCCAAATAAACAATCGTTGCTAGGTAAAGCACCGGCTAGAAAAAACACAGCGCAAAAAAGAAAACCACAGCGTTCTACTCAGCGCCCTTCACCGGCAGAGTTAAATTCCAGTGCAAAGAATGATACAAGCCAAAAAACAACGCAAAAAAAAGGACTGTTTATATCACTCGCTGTCGTTGCTGTAATAATTTTAGCTTTTCCAAAACCTACCTTACTCACCTATAAAAAATTAGGGATGGTAAGTGAGAGTGTTTACTGGCCCGGATTCTTTGGCAAGGGGGCTACTTTAATTGATTCAAACCTACACCCCACCTATGATTCTAGCCGTGAGTCCCTTTATTTATGCAGTGACTTACAAAAACCGCAGAGCTGCCAAAAGTATCAAGTAATTGCTGATAATGGTTTATTTTCAGCAATCGGCAGCTACTTTTAGCATTAAAAAAACTAATCTGAAAATTTAAAATTACTTGGTTGAAAGGTGCGCAAAAGATCAACATAATGGCGCTCCTTTTTTCAACAACTGAACTATTGAAACGACCATGCTAAACGAGCTAGATTGGCTTTTAAATACTACACTACTTGCACTAGGTTTAGGTGCATTCTTTATTAACCAGATAACACTGCTGCGCGTTGCCGCCATTAGTGCGTGTGGTTTATTATTCTTATCATTTAGCTTAGATCTTATGTCGTCGAGTGTTATTTCAAATATGAGTTTAGTGTTGATCAATACTTTTTACTTGTTTAAAGTTTATACATTTGGGCAGTTTAATGTAACCCAAAGTTAACAACTTTTCCCTAGAATATTTAATAGCCCAGCATTGCTGGGCTTTTTTATTAATAATTCAAAAATATTAAAAAGCACTTTGAACCAAGGTGAAAATTAGAACTTCAAGCGACACGCCAACACTACTGTGAAAGTAGTGCTAGTGGGCTGCAAAAAAATGATGCGAAGAAGCACGAAAACTGAGGAATACATAGTAAGTAAAGTTAGTCCGCTACTGTTAACTCGCTTTTGGTTTGTATTTTAGATGGATTATCTTCAGCGTTAGCCTGATTAAACCAAGCTGAAACACCTAGTATAATAATTGAAACAATAACTAGGCTTAATTTAACGCCACTTTGACTCGATTTCATAACACCCTCTTTATATTTTTATTAGTGAGAATACCTTTTACACTAATGAAAATTACAAATGTTAACAAGCTGTTTTTTAAACTAATTAGCTATCAGCTAATAACCTTTAGTTCTATCTACTGAATTATTGAGTGCTAAGCCCTTATTCAAACGTTCAATATTATCGGCTATTTGGTCTATAACACTATTTAAATCAGAAATCGCCGCGCAATGTGGTGTAAGCGTTATTTTGGGGCTCCCCCAGTAGGGGTGATTCGACGCTAAAGGTTCTTGATCAAATACGTCGAGTGTAGCTGCGCGTAAGCTATCGTTATTTAATGCACTTAGTAAGTCTAGTTCAACAACATGAGCACCACGTGCCACATTAATAACAACAGCATGTGAAGGTAGCTTAGCGAGCATTGAGTGATTAATAATGCCTGTCGTTGCTTGCGTAAGGGGTAATAGACATACAAGGTAGTCAACCTCAGGAAGCATACAATTAAGGCCTTCCTCGCCATAAAAAATTTCGACATTAGTTGCGCTTTTATTACTTTGCGTCCAAGCACTTACCTTAAAGCCATTATTTATAAGCTTTTGCGCGCATGCTTTACCTAATTCACCAAACCCAAGTATGCCGACATGTTTATTACTATGTGCCCGCTTTGGCTTCCATGTTTGCTGTGTTTGTTTAATGTAATACTCTTTTAAACGTAACTTTTGAGCTAACACATGTGTCAGTACATATTCCGCCATATCTTCAGCTAGTTGATTGTCAACAATGCGGACTACTTCAACACTTTCGTCGAGTAATGTTAAATCGATACTGTCTACGCCAGCACCAAATGACGACACAGCCTTTAAGTTAGGTAGCTGTGGCCACATAGATTCTGGCGCTTTCCACGCAAGTACAAAATCCACATCATGTGCGTTTTTGCAATCAGGCCATTGCTCTATCAGCGTATTTGGTAATCGCTCTTGTAACTTCGTCATTAGTTTTGTGTTGTCACGCCCAGTAATAGCAACTAATACAGACATAAATTCTCCTAACAATACACTGTTTATAAGTTTGCACTTTAAAAAGTCACACTACTGCAAAGTAACTGTCACACCCTTTTTTTAATCTTACATGTATGGCGAATTGGCCAAACGGAATATGAGGTTAATATGATAAGTGTTGATAAAGTAATTGCTGCAAACTTACCACAACTAGAGAACTCTCCTAAAGTAAAAGGTTTAGTAAAAAAAGGTCTAGGCTACTTATTGCATGAACAGGAGTTTGTTGCTTTTGGTGATGCCTACCCTCACCTACAAGGATTAGAATTTGTTGAACAAGTGCTTGATGAACTCAATTTTGATACCCGCTATAAACCTAAGCAGATAGAGCACATTCCTAACGAGGGTAAACTTGTTATCGTTGCGAATCACCCTATTGGTTCATTAGATGCTCTAGCACTCATTAAAGTACTTTCAACTGTAAGACAAGATTTAAAAGTAGTGGCAAACCGCATGTTGATGTCGGTTACCCCAATGCACTCACTTTTACTCCCCGTAGATAACTTATCAGGCATGAGCAATAAACAAGAGCTTAGTAATATACAAAACCATTTAAAAGACGAAGGTGCATTACTTATATTTCCGGCAGGAGAAGTATCGCGATTAAGGCCAACAGGCATTAAAGACTGCAAATGGAATAGTGGTTTTTTACGTATGGCAAAAAAAGCTAACTGCCCTATCTTACCTATTTATATTAAAGCCAAAAACAGTCCACTTTTTTATGGCACATCAATGATTTATAAACCTTTGGCAAGTTTACTATTAGTGGCCGAAATGTTTAAGCAGCGCCAAAAATCTTTAGAGTTTGAGATTGGCGCCTCTATCCCTCCTGAATCTTACTTAATAGAAAATCTTAAAGATAAAGAAGTTGTAAACCTCATCCGTAAACAGCTTTATAGGCTTACAACAAAAAAAGCTCTGCCGCTAAAAACACAAACACCTATCGCTGTTCCCGAGTGCCGCAAGGAGCTAAAAAAAGCAATTGAGCAATGCCAGCTACTTGGTAAAACACAAGACGGTATGCATATTCATCTATACCAGTATGTAGGTAGCTCACCTATTTTTAGAGAGTTAGGGCGCCTGAGAGAAATCGCGTTTAGAGCGGTAGGTGAAGGTAGCGGTAAACGTCGTGATATAGATAAATACGATATGGATTACCAGCACCTTGTACTGTGGGACCCCATGCAACTAGAACTGGTAGGTGCTTATCGATTAGCCTGCGCACAAGAGATAATACAAAAGCACGGCCGCAAAGGTTTATATACTGATAGCTTATTTTCTTACACCGACGATATGGCCCCTTACCTACAACAAGGAATTGAGCTTGGTCGCAGCTTTGTGCAGCCTAAATATTGGGGACGTAAAAGCCTCGATTATTTATGGTATGGCATTGGCGCTTTTATCAAAAACTATCCACAGTACAGATACTTGTTTGGTGCTGTAAGTGTATCAAACGCTCTACCCGAGCAAGCAAAGGCCATGCTCGTTTATTATTATCAGCATTATTATAAAAGTGGCATTGAATTAGCTACGCCTAATAATGAGTTTAAGTTAACTGAGCAACAGCTAACTCAGTGCCATACTCTTTTTAACGGAGATGACGTTAAAGAGGATTTTGTAGAGTTAAAACATGTGTTAGCAAATATGAGTGCTCAAGTGCCTACTTTATTTAAGCAATACACTGAACTTTGTAAACCAGGTGGAGTGCAATTTTTAAGCTTTAGTATTGATCCCGATTTCAATAATTGTATTGATGGATTGGTATTGGTCGATCTTGAAAATGTAAAAGAAAATAAAGCCAAACGTTATTTAGAATAACCAACAAGAAGTGAGTCCTTATATCTATAAAGTACTCTATTTATATTTAATTATTAATAAATACTTGCTCAAGTAAAGTTGTATAAATAGCTTCAATTTTAAGTAAATCACTAATAGATACATGTTCGTTAACTTGATGAATCGTATTGTTTCGTACACCACATTCAATGACTTGAGTATGGGGGCTGGCAAAAAATCGTCCATCTGATGTCCCCCCATTTGTACTTAGTAATGGGTGACTTGATGTGTTTTTATAAATAGCCTGCTCAATATGAGTAAGTAAACTCCATCCCGTATTATGGCTTGTGTAATAAGGCTCGCATGGGCGTTCCCACTCAATCGTAAAATGCTCAGCAAACTTGTTTAGGGTCTTCATTAATTGCGTTTTAACTGCTGCGCTACTGTAACCATGGCTATAACGTACATTAAATGTGATTTCACAATGACTTGGCACTAAATTATCGACCACATTATTTATGTTAATTCCAGTCACTTGCAGTGTGGTTTTTGAGCTAGCCACATCGAGTAACCAGGTCTGTTCACTCAAGCTATTTACTATTTTTGCAGCAATATGAGCAGCATTGAGTGTGTTTTGAGGATAAGCTACATGACCTGCCTTACCAGTAACTAAAATCCGAGCTGAAAGCGCACCACGACGGCCATTCTTAACGGTGTCACCAACTTGTGCCACACTTGTTGGCTCCCCCACAATACAGCCATCTAATATAACACCTTGCTTGGCAAGCTTATTAACTATTTCTTGAGTGCCAAATTCAGCCTCTCCCTCTTCATCTGACGTGATAAGCCAGTAAAGAGTCCCTGCTTTAGCTGATTTACTATCAATTAATTTTTTTGTGGCACTCAACATAGCAGCAACACCACCTTTCATATCGGTTGCTCCTCTACCGTATATTGCACCATTTAGCACTCGCCCTTCAAAAGGAGGACTTAGCCAACCGCTACTTGTTGCTGGTACTACATCAATGTGCCCTGAAAAAGCAACACATGGGCCTTCTTTGAATTTTATGCAGGCAATTAAATTAGTTACACCATTTATAGTAAATTGCTCGCAACTTAAACCTAAATCCACCAATTTATCTGCAAGCCAATCAATTGCACCCGCTTGATTAGGGGTTACTGATTCAAAGCGAATTAGTGTTTGTAAGTGCTTTACAACTTCTTTTTGAATATCCGTTGTTTTTGATTTTTTTTCAAATGCTTCTAAAAACATGGTAAGCACACTTTATTATTTAATGTACCTTTATTAAAACGTGAGTTTATGACTAAGCGATGTCAGCCTTAATACATTCATATGACTGTTAATGAAATATATATGTCAATCGTTACAAAGACAGAACGACACTAAAATTAATCTAAATCAATAAAACAATTCACAAGGTTAAAATATTTTTTAAACTTTGATCTAGAACAGGTTTTCATTTTTATTGCTCGGTAATAATAGCGCCAATTAAACAGTAGTTCTTGGAGAACAACATGAAAACCCAAATTAGCATCGCATTATTAACCTCTTTATTAGCAATCTCTCCAGCTGCACACGCTAACTTTAGCGTAAATGTTGGCGCTATTAACGTAAATCCAGATAACAGTAGCTCAGCAATTAATGAGGCGCCGACACTGGGTCTTAAAGGTGATTCAGATACCCAACTAGGTATCACAGTAGATTATGCTTTTAACGATCAATGGGTGTTGGAACTGATAGCAGCAACACCGTTTTCACACGATGTGAATGGTGCCGGAGGCTTAGCTGGCAACAAAATTGCTGATATAAAACAACTTCCGCCGTCTTTAGTTGCGCAATATCACTTTTTAGATACCAGCTATGCGCTAAGACCTTTTATAGGCGTAGGCATAAACTACACTGCATTTTTTGATGAGCAACCTTCTCAAGCACTTAAAACGACGCTAGGAACAGACGATGTAGAAGTAAAGCTAGATGATTCGTTTGGCTTTATGGCTCAGGTAGGTGCTAACTATAAAATTGATAAAAACTGGGGTTTACACGCTATGGTATCAATTATGGATATTGATACCGATGCCACTGTTTATGCAAATGGTGCAAAAGCACTTACATCAACTGTTGAGCTTGACCCCGTTGTTGCTATGTTCGGTGTTAGATACAGCTTTTAAAGCATATATAAAATAGTACGTAGTTACCCAATTACAATGTGTGTTAAAAGGCCGAAAGGCCTTTTTTTCATTTGGAGAGTATTAATTACCTTGGTAAGTTACTTAACTTTTTCTGCTCTAGCATTTCTTTCCAGTGCATTACTTCACTTGGCAATATAGGTGTTTGCCCATCAAAACCAGCAACCTCAAGCATTTCTTCAATACTTATAATACCCTTTTTACTTTTAAATACACCGCGTACATAAGCAATAGCATGTAGGCCTCGTTCTGAGTGAAACTTTTGCTCAATATAAAAGTATTTATGATCCCAGCCCACTAACTTGGTGCTTATTGTATATCGCTGCATAGGTTTAATATCGCGGATATAAGTTATGGCCGTTGCGTTAACAATGGGAAACCAACGACGCTTCATTATTTGCTTTAATAAGCCAACTCGTTCTGTCATCCAAGTACGAGATAAGTCCATCATCGCAAGGTAACGTGAGTTCGTTAAATGTAAATTAATGTCGCAATCAGTAGGTAAAGCTTTGTAATCAATATCTACCGTATCAAGTAAATTTTGATATTGCTTGTTACGTTTAATTTTAAAAAACAATAATAAAAGTCGAATATATAAGTTCACAAAAAAGGTCTTACCAGTTAAATTTATTCGAGTGTAGCATAGCCTCTTGCGAAGACGAATATTCTACTTTAATCTTAAATCATTATTATAATAAAAAGATAACTCATGAAATCAAAACGTAAAATTATCACTGCGCTAGCTTTATTAATACCTAGTTATAGTGCGTTTGCCGACTTTTCATTACCAGGTAAAGGCTCTGTTACTTACCCTACCGGTGTAGTTAAAGAGTTTAAATTTGGTTTTGAATGGCAACAAAAAGCTGAAAAATTCATTATTGGCTCTAAAAGTTATAATATGGAGCAGATCCCTAGTTCTTATTCAGTTGCTATAACGCTTTCAAAAGATGACAGCCAAGTATGGGTGCAAGAATTTAATAATGGGTTTATTAAAGAATTTGAATGGCAAATTGGCGAACACAAGGTCACTTTAAAGAAGCAGCAATTTAGCGACCCCGTAAAAGGCGATTATGTTATTGAACTTAATGGCCGTAGCTATTTTTTCACTCGTAATAACGCCAGTATTGTAATGAACTTTAATGAAGAAGGTATTGAGACGATTGCAATTGATGGGGTTACAAAAAATATGGGGACTAAAAATTAGTCCCCATATTTTAATGTCTTTATGTTAATTACACTTTTACTGTTTTTCGGTTAATACCGTAATCACGTAATTTGTTAGCTACAGCGGTGTGACTTAGGCCCAATCGCTTAGCTAACTGGCGTGAGCTTGGATAAGCTGGGTAGAGTTTACGAAGTAAGGTCGCTTCAAAACGTTTAACCGCTTGATCTAACGAACCTTCAAAATCAGACTCTAAATACCCTAAATCGTGAGTAAAAGTGGGTAACTGTAAATGCTCTACGCGAAGCTCGCTATCATCTAGTAACGACACTGCACGGTAAATTGCATTTTCAAGCTGGCGCACATTTCCTGGCCACGGATACTCTTGTAAAAAGCTCAAACACTCTTGTGATAAAACAGGAATTGCATGACCATTTTGTTGCGCGTATTTTTGAATAAAATGCTCTGCAAGTGGTCCTACATCCGCTTTTCTATCTCTTAGTGGTGCTATTTCTAAAGTAAGCACGTTTATACGGTAATATAAGTCTTCTCTAAAAACCCCTTCTTGTACCATTGCAGGTAAGTCTTTTTGAGTAGCAGCAACAATACGTACATTTACTTTAACTTCGTTCTCATCGCCTACTTTTCTAAACGTACCATCTTGTAAAAAACGCAGTAACTTAGTTTGTAGTTGAGTCGACATTTCGCCAACTTCATCTAAAAATACAGTTCCACCATCGGCTTGCTCTAATACACCGCGCTTTGGCGCTGCGTTTTCTTCGTACCCGGCATAACCAAATAATTCAGACTCAGCAACATCATCAGGAAGTGAAGCACACGACAGCGCAATAAAAGGCTTAACAGAGCGATTAGATGCGTAATGGCACGCCCTAGCTAATAACTCTTTACCTGTACCAGTTTCACCAGTAATCAAAATAGGGGCTTCTAGTTGCGCCATTTTGCGTGCTTCGCGCACAACTCGGCGCATTGCCGTACTAAAGTTATGAATAGTAGCAAAGCTTTCTTGCCCGTAGCGTCTAAATGCACTGACCTGCTGCCCTAAGCGACTTTGCGATTTAATGTTAATAACCGCACCCGCAAGCACATCACCTTCACTACCTTGAGGGACTGCAATTGGTAAAATGTCTGCAATAAAATCCTCACCCGCCACTTCAACGCGTGTGGTTTGCCCGAGCACTTCTTTACCTTCTAGCCAACGTGTAAAGTTAAACCCTTTAAGTAAGTTATTAATATTTGCACCAATAACTTCTTTTTCAATTAACTGTAAGTCCTTACATGCTGCATCGTTGCATAAGCGTACCCAACCTTTAGCATCAATAGAGATAACGCCATCAGGCAATGCACGTAGCAAAGTATTTAATTCGTTGTGTTCACGCTCAGATGGTAAAAACGCAGTGGTACGCACGTCATGTACGCCGTCGATTAAACGTATCGATGGCATAATTTTTTGAAATTGTTCAAATTCTATTTCGGGAAAACTAACGTACATACGACAATTTACAGAATCAACTTCAATTCCTTTTAGATCAACGCTGTAGTTAACTAATATATTAAGGATTTCTTGAGCAATACCAATTCGATCAGCACAGTGAATATCTAGACGCATACATCCTCAAAGAAGGAAAAACTATATTAGCTGAATAATACGCTAAGTCGCTTTGAGAAGGTAGCTTATTGTAAACATTTTTGGACAAAACAGACTGCGAAAGCGATAAGTTGAAATGTAACTAAATGAAGAAAAGTAGCACTGATATTTAACTATACCAGTGCTATTTGTTAAATCTTATTATGTGACTACTTACCTTGTGGGTAAGCAGACCAATCACCACCATCTAATTGTATAAATGGTCTTTGGTTAACATACATCATTATTGTGCCTTCGTTTTCAGCAACCTTAGGTGCTGTAGGTAGGTTTTCAAGCAAATTAGCAACACTATTATTCCCACCAAATACATCAGTTTGCAGCGCCTTACTGACCAGCTCTGAAAGCGCAAAGTAACTTGTTGAATCATCAACTACAATTTGCGAGTAGTTTTGTACGTCTGGGCCTATAAATTTAATTGCTACAAGTACCGACACAATTGCTGGGCTTGGGATTTCACGTAAACCTGCAAACTGTACTTTGTCACATTTTAAATTAGCGCCGTGTTCAGGCACTATCATTAACATAACGTTGCGACCGCGTTTTTCTAATTTTTTTACAAATTGGTTAATATCAGCAAACAAGTTTTTATGTCTGATTGGGTATGTCTCTTTACTATTAACCCTTGGTTGATTCTCTAGCTGATTACCATCATGTAAACTTGTGGTGTTGTAGTACATCGCACACGGCTTACAATCATCAGCTTGCTCTAACCAACCATCCAGCACAGCTTCATCTGAGTAAATAGGACTATTATCAAAACCTCGTAGCGCCACTGGCATTGAATCGATATTAAATGGCGTGCTATCTAGACCACCGTACTTATTTATTAAGCCTTTAAACTCATCAAAATGTCCGTCGTGATTCATCACAACATTGTTTTGATAACCTAGTTTCTCTAGGTTTTTAAACAAGTGACATTGTTCAGGTGCCTCTTTAAATAATGCTGTTTGACTCGTTTGCCCACAACTAGCGCGCAGCAGTCTTACCGCAGCGGGTCCACTGTATGACGTAGCCGAGTTAAAGTCTGAAAACACCACATCAAAGTCTTTATACATATCAGTAACACTTACACCAATAGCATTTAAATCAGCAACAGCCATTGAGCATATGTTCAAAATAATTACATCAAACAGCTCACCATTCACTTGGTTTGGAAAGTGGCTCATTAGTAAGCTTTGTTGTTGGTAAAAATCAGCGAGCTTTTGATCAGAAGATTGCGCTGCCTGAGTGATCACTTGCGTTTGAGGATTACTCTGATTTTGAGTAACCGGTTCAGGGTTTGCCACATTATTAACGAATTGTGATTGAGAGTTATTTCCTTGCCACCCTACAACTAACAGCCCAACAATAGTCACGGTGGTAAAGCGTATCCATTGCGATGTATACCAAAAACACACACTAATTACGAACAGAGCCAACAACATATCAACGCTAATAACTCGGGTTAATAGCTCGATAAAGTAACCAAAACTAAAATCTTGAACGTTACCGGCTTGTTTAGTCAACCTGTTTATTGGTGGCAACCATGAATCTTGATACAGTAACACCACAGCAAACACAGCACCTACTATATGTTTTGCCTTCTCTATTAATGGCTGTTTAAATTTAATCGCAAGCAATGCAGCAAAAGCGGCATTAGTTAGTACGTTAAAATCAATTGCACCGTAATAAAACAGAGCAAACTTAACTAAAAAATAAAGGTTCCAAACCCCTAAACCTGATAATTTCACTGCTTATCCTTTTTTACTGTATTTGGTGTATAAGGCTCTAGTACTTCATGTTTAAAAGTAAGCTTATAATAATATTTTGTTATTTGAGATAAAATGTATTTGCCTAGCATACAAAGCACCGCGCCAAGCACCATTGCAAGAAACACGGTAATTAAAAGCTGATTCATACTCATAAGTTATCTCTTAGTTTCATTATAAAAGGCTTAGCATCTGGGCGGCTTTTACTAGAAAATTCTGGGGTGTTAATATTTTCAGTAACGCTGTTTGCTATATCAGGTGCAAATTTATAGCTATCATTCTCAGCAAGTTTTTGCGAGAAATCTACAACACTCTTACCTTTATAAAATCGCCTTAACTGTTTACATTCTTGTTGAATGTAAAAGTGGTCAGAAATTATATTTTGCTGTACAAAAAAATCGCTCGTTTTTAATTTAAACAAATGCTTAATTGCATTATCAACGTCATTTTCTCTACAAGCATGCAAATATAAATAAACTGTATTATCTGCAATGCTAAATACATCACCTTCGCGCTTAATATGAAATAAATGCAAAGGATGAATAGGGTCAATTCTTGGTAGTAGCTCAAGTTTCACTAGCACACCACTAACACCTAAATTAACGGCTGAGTCACTTATGACGCGCGTTGGGGCGATGATTTTGTTTATCGATTAAAAACCGGTGTTTCGTACTCGCAAACAAAAACTCAATCTATTGATTTTTTCCCTAATGATGGCGATTTGCAAATAGCTGCATATGATAGAGAGTCAATAACAGGTGTTGATCCTGTATTTGAAGGTGAAACAAGTTCTGGTGTTTCGTATAATCTTGAAGGTAGTTTTGAGTATAGAATATCGCCTAAAGTATCCCCAGAATTAGCCTTTACATATCAATGAACTAACAGTATTAAAAAATGTGGGTAGTGAGGGAACATTCATGGTGTTTTGTGATCTTATGAATCGCTTAAAAACAACAGAACTAAACA
>NZ_JASDCB010000058.1:0-29720 GCF_030408135.1 Pseudoalteromonas sp. APC 3691
TGCGCATCTTATAAAGTATGCCTTCGAGCGTTTTTCTATGGTCGGGCTTATTATAAATTCGACCACTTAAGTACATTACTTTTGATAAGACATTCCATGTCCCGTCTGTTAACATTAATCTTGGCATGTAGGTTCGGTGTAAAGTTTTCTGGCGAATTCAATTATACCTTATCTTCATGCTGTTTGTTTTTCATACCACAAAGATCAACACGCCCTAGTTATTTATAAACAGCATAGAGCGATATTTTATGTTGTGGGTTGGGTATAAAAAAGCATGCGGCCAGATAATATTTTACATTAGCTGGCCGTATATTTTATTTACTTTGCAATATTTAGTTTATTACCTTAGGCATTAACTGGCGTACGTTCATCCTTTTTAACGCCCATAAAAATAGCGTAAAGCACAGGTATAACAATTAAGGTTAGTAATGTGGCAAAGAGTAGGCCAAATACTAATACAACCGCCATTGATTGGAAAAACGCATCAAAATAAAGCGGTATTACCCCAAGTACTGTTGTTAGTGTTCCCATCATTACTGGTCTTACTCGGCTATTAGCCGAATCGACAATGGCATCATAACGTGGTTTACCTTGCTTAATTTCCATATCCATTTGATCAACCAATACAATGGCATTTTTAATGAGTAGACCAGATAAAGAGAGCAATCCTAATATCCCCATAAACTCAAGTGGGGTTTGAGTTGTTACTAAGCCAAATACCACGCCTATAAGAGCCAGCGGTACCACAAGCCAAATAATAATAGGTTGTTTTAAAGCATTGAATAACACCACTACAATTAGCACCATAGCTAAAAGGCCAAGTGGTAGTGTTGATGCAAGCATTTCATTTGACTCTTTTGATTGCCCATACTCACCATCCCATTCCAATGTGTAACCGGCAGGTAAGTCAATCGCTTCTATTTGTGGCCTTACTCGATTAAATAATTCAGATGCAAGCTGCCCAGGAAGTGGATCGGCTTGAGCCTTAATTGTCCACATTCTATCTTCGCGCTTTAAAATACCATCACGCCATACGGTTTTAAATCCATTAGTAACTTGCTCTAATGGGATTGTTTTACCTGTGATTTGGCTAGGAATTTGAATGTTGCCTATATCATTAACATTCGAGCGCTCTTTTAGGGGAGCTCTAACAATAATAGGAATTAACTCTTCACCTTCTCTATATTGGCCAACCGTTTTACCAGAAAAGTTTTGTTGTAACGCTTCAGCAATTGCTTTGCGTGTTACACCTGCACGCTGGGCATTAATTGGCGAGTATTGCGGTTCAATAACCCTAACTTGCTGGCGCCAAGTATCTTTAATTGAGAGTGCACCGCCGTCATCAATCATGATTGCTTTCGCTTTATCGGCTAATTCACGAATTACTGCGGGTTCTGGCCCTTTAAATGTAGCCTCAATTTTAGAACCACCTCCGGGTCCCATTACAAAACGCCATACTTTGCCCTGCGCTTCTGGGAAGGTGTCATCTATATACGCTTGTACTTTAGGGATCATAGTATCAAGCACTTTATAGTCATCTACTTTAGCTAATATTTGGCCATAAGAACTGTTTGGTGATTCTGCTCCATAAATAAGCATAAATCGTAAACCGCCACCACCAATTAAGGTTTGTAGGCCCTCAATACTCTCTTGTTGTTGAATAAAGGATTCAAGCTTGATCATATCTTTTTTGGTTTTTTCGATATCAGTTCCTTGCGGTAACCAAAAATCTACTACCATTTGTGGTGTTGTAGAGGCTGGGAAAAACCCAGATTTTACAAACTGAAATCCCCACATTGATGCACTAAAAGTAAATATCACTACAGCAACTGTTAACCAGCGATGATTAAGCGAGCTAACAACAATGGATTGATAAGCCGCCATAATCATATTAGGCTTAGCTGTTGTAGAGGTGTCTTTATCTTGTTCTTTAAACAAGCAAAAACAAAATAGTGGCGTTAGGGTAATTGCAAATAACCAACTGTAAAGTAAAGAAATTAAAATAACCCAAAATAAATGCCCAGTAAATTCGGCAGTATCACCCGGTGCTAAACCTATAGGTGCAAAGGCCACAATACCTACCAAAGTGCCGCCTAATAAAGGCCACCTTGTTTGCTTTACAACTTCAGATGCTATTTCTAGCTTTTTGCGCCCTTGTTTAGTACCCACCAGTATTCCCTCGGTGACAACAATGGCATTATCAACCATCATCCCTAAAGCAATAATTAATGCCCCAAGTGAAATTCGGTGCATGGGTATGCCGCTAAAGTCCATGGTTGCTAGCGTGGCAAAAATAGTCAGTAGTAATACTGCGCCAATAACAAGCCCAGAGCGCAGCCCCATAAATACAAGTAAAGTAACAACAACAATAATTAATGCCACAATTACATTTACTACAAAGTTATCTACCGATGCCTGAACAACCTTACCTTGATGATAATATTCATGCACTGTTATACCAATGGGTCTCACGTTTTCAGCTTGTTTAACGCGCTCATCTACGCGCTCAAACACTTTAACAACGTTAGTACCAAGCACACTGGCAACCCCTAAAGAAATTGCCGGTTGCCCGTTGTAACGTACAAGTTTAGTTGCTGGGCTTTGAAAACCACGATATACATTAGCAATATCTTTTAAATATATAGCTTTACCGTCATTGGTGGCGCTCACTAATAGATTTTGTATTGTTTCAATAGAATTAATAGAGCCGGTTGGATCTATAAAAATACGTTGATCACCAATTTGCGTATTACCGGCACTTATTACTGTATTTTGCTTATCTAAAATTGAATAAATATTACTGATTGAGCTACCTAAAGTGGCCAAATCTTCACGGGCTATTTCAACAAAAATACCTTCTTGTTGAACACCGGTCATGGCTACTTTAGCAACGCCTTTAACTTGTAAAATATCACTTTGCAGGTTTTTAGCGTAAGCATGCAGCTCATCAGGAGAGTAACCCTCGGCTGTAATTAAATAGCTCAAACCATATACATCGCCAAAATCGTCAAATATTTGTGGCGTACCTGTACCTGGTGGAAGGGAAGGGAAGGGCGAGCATCATTAATTTTATTTCTTAGTTTGGTCCATATTATCTGTAGCTCAGACTTTGTCGGCGAAAACTCCGATTTAATCTCAACTTTGATCTCAGACATACCCGATGAAGAGGTAGACGATATGCTATCAATTTCCTGCAATTCTTGAATAGCACGCTCTAAAGGCTCAGTTACTTCTCGGGCTACCTCTAAAGGGCTCGCACCAGAGTAAGGAACAAACACTTGTGCGGTACGAATTATAAACTCAGGGTCTTCAAATCGTGCCATGTTTTTATATGAAGAGAAGCCAAAGCCTAACGTCAGTATAATAATTATGGTACTAATGAGTTTGTTATTAATAGTCCACTTTGCTAAATCCATTACTCAAGCTCCTATGACTTAGTCCAAGCGCGTACTTTCATACCATCGGTTACATAATTTGCACCGGCACCAACAATTACATCGCCGGCTTTTATACCACTGGTAACAACTAGTTCTTCACCAATACCGTTTACTAAGGTGACAACCGTTTTACTCACGATCATAGATTCACTTACTGCCCATACATAGTGCTGGCCATTTTCTTCAAAAATAGCAAATGTAGGCAGAGTAATTTCATTTGTAGTCGACTTATTATCAAATTCGATACGTAAACTGGCATTCATGCCGGGTAAAATATTTAGGTTTTGCGGTACAGCAAATGAAAACCTAACTTCATAAGTTTGGCTAGACGTATCAGCTTCTAAATTAGCGCGACGAAATGTAGCAGGAATAGGAGTATTAGCAGCTGATTCTAAAAGTACAAAGGCACGGCTGTCTGTACGCGAGTCAACGGTGGCAACAATAGAAGATGGAATATTAACAACCACTTCCATTTCGCCTTTACCAAATAAAGTAACTATATGCTGGCCTGCATTTACATTCTCAAGCGCCTCTACTGGTACAGCGGCTACAATTGCATCATAAGGGGCAACTAAAGTACTGTCTGTCAGTGCTTTTTTTGCTGAGTCATAGCGAGATTGAGCAACTTCTTTTTTCGATTTTAGCTGCTCTATATCTCTAGCCGAAATTACGCCATCTTTAGAGAGCTTAATTCCGCGATCAAAGTCATTATTAGCTGTTTCATACTGTATTTTTGTAGAGTTTACTTCGTTAATAAAGTTACGCTTTTCTAACGATGCCAGTTCGTCACCTTTTAATACGGATTGCGCTGCAATAACATTGAGTTTGTCTATTTTACCGCCAACTTGAAATGCCAACTTTGCGCTTTTTATCGCATCGACAGTAGCAGGATAAGTAAGAATGTTTGATTGCGCAGTATCTTTAATGGTAATTAATTTAACAGGCTTTGGGGCCTTTTCAATTTTTGTATCTACCTCAGGCTCAGAGCAGCCCGACAGTAGTACTGCTAATGCAATGCTTAGCGTATATCGATTTTTTACTACATGTTTTATATTCATATTTTATGCCTTTTATAAAAATCAGGTACGCTTAAACTATATAAACCGGTAAACCTACAACAAACTGTGTAACTATTAATAACCTTATTACTTATAAGGAGTATCACCATTGCTTTTATTAACTTTCCCAACGACTTATGAATAATTATACCAAATCGATTGAGTGTAATTCTGTATTGTTATGTTGTTATTAGAAGTAAACGCTATAAAGCCAAATACTGCAATTATAATTGTTATTATAATGTTAATTTAATATTTGTTATACAAAGAGTATACTTTAGCGCATATTATTAAGAATATCATTGTAAATTCAATGCGTTAATATATCTGTGCGTTAATGTTTTTGTTTGTGCGATTGTGTAACTCAGTGATACAGGTAAGTATATTATGTTGCAAAATTGCGAGTTTGAAAGAGCTTACCATATTGCTAGGGCTACTTTAAGTACTGTATGAGGCTAGGTTAAGGGCTTTACCTGAGGTGTTGCTTAATAATTAAGTTAATGAATAAAAGCACAGTATAGGTACTGTGCTTTTTTGTATATATATTAGATTCTTAGCGTGTTACTGCTAGTGCTTCTTCCACACTAAAGGCGCCATCGAGCAGTGATTTACCTAAAATAATACCGCCAATACCCAACTCTTTGAGCTTTTTAATGTCATCAAGTGAGCTTACGCCACCAGATGCTTGTACTTTAATAGTTGAGTTATGCTTAATTAAATCCTCGTACAGCGCGAACGATGGGCCGGTCATGGTGCCATCCTTACTGATGTCCGTACATAAAAAATCGATAACACCTAAGTTAGCATAAAAATCTACTAGCTCAAGTAAACCAAACTCAGATTCAGTTAGCCAACCATGGGTTGCCGGAGCCCAGCCAGTGGCTGTTTTATTTACATCAAGGGCAATAACAAAGTGCTCTGCGCCAAACTGCTCAATCCAGGCTTTAACTTGTTCGCGTTTTTCAACCGCCATTGAGCCAATAACCACTTGGTTTGCGCCGGCTTTTAGCCAATCACTTACATCTTGCTCACAGCGAATGCCACCGCCAACTTGATACGGCACATTAAGTGCTTTTGTAGCCGCTTGAATGTGTTGCCACTGTTTTTTACTTGGATCGCGGGCACCTTCTAAATCAACTAAGTGAAGTTTACCTGCGCCGCTGTCGGCGTATTCTTTTAAACGCGCGCCTAACTCGAATGGGTAAAACTGTACAGTCTCGTATTTGCCTTGGTATAAGCGCACAATTTGATTTTGTAATACGTCTAATGCTGGAATAATCACAGTGTGTCTCTTTATTAATAGATGAGGGGCAGCCTACAACTGCCAATCAACAAAATTTTGTAATAAACGCGCGCCTATTTTAGCGCTGCGCTCTGGGTGAAACTGCATGCCGGCATAGTTATCTTTGGCCACTATGGCCGAAAAACGTTGTCCGTACTCGCCACTTACTAATGTGGCGTTGTTTACCGTGTGCGCAAAGCTGTGTACAAAGTACACTTGCTCGTCTGGTGTTAGTCCTTTTGTTAAGGCATGCTCTTTATTTATGGTTAAATTGTTCCAGCCCATATGCGGTGACGTAAGTTGACCTACATCAAGCGCTGTTACATGCCCAGGTATTTTACCTAAGCACTGCACGTTACCTTCTTCGGTGCTTTCGCACAGTAACTGCATACCTAAGCAAATACCCATTAGCGGGCGCTGGTATTCGTTTATAGCGTGTTGCCAACCGTTATCTACTAAGCGTTTCATGGCAACCGAAGCATGGCCAACACCGGGTAATATAGCGCGCTCAAAACCCGCTAACTGCTCTGGAGAGGTAATTACAGTTGGCGTTTGTCCTAAACGTTCAAAGGCAAAACGCACTGAGTTTATATTAGCGCACCCGGTATTTATTATCGCAATCATAAACACCCTTTAGAGCTAGCAGTTTGCTGGCTAATATCTTGCGCTATTGCCATGCGCAGTGCGCGAGAAAAAGCTTTAAATAAACCCTCTACTTGATGATGGCAGTTACCGTCGCTTACCGATAAAATTAGGCTAATTGCGGCGTTATCGCTTAAGCTTTTGAAAAAATGCTCAACCATTTGTACATCTAAATCGCCTGCTTTTTCGCGGCTAAAATTAGCGTTAAGTACAAACGAAGCACGCCCCGATAAATCAATTTGTGCTTCGGCTTTACATTCATCCATTGGCAGGGCAAAACCATAGCGAGCAATTTGCGATTTAGTGCCTAAGGCTTGTTTAAGTGCAACACCTAGAGCAATACCTATGTCTTCAACAAGGTGGTGCTCGTCTATGTGCAAATCGCCTTTGGCTTTAATGTTTAAACCAATGTTGGCGTGGGTGCGAATTTGATCAAGCATATGATCAAAAAAGCCAAGGCCGGTATCTATACTGCCGTTTTTAGTTTGATCTAAGTTTATTGCTACATCTATTTGAGTTTCTTTGGTATTACGTGTAACGCGGCCCTCGCGGTTTGCGGTAGTTAGTTTAGTAACTATTGCACTCCAATCGCCATCGTACAAAATACCTTCGCAACATAAATTTTGCGCCAGGCCTATATCAGTTTCACGGTCGCCAATTACAAAAGAGCGCGCTAAATCTACTTTGCCAGAACGCATTAGCTCGGTAAGTAAACCTGTTTTAGGTTTACGGCAATCGCAGTTTTGCTCGTCAAAGTGTGGGCAAATTAATACCTCGTCAAAGCTAATGCCTTGGCTTTGCATTATTTCCATCATTTTGTCTTGTGCTATGTCAAAATCCTGTGTAGGAAAGCTGTCGGTGCCTAAACCATCTTGGTTAGATACCATTACTAAGCGATAGCCTGCTGCTTGTAATTGTAATAATGCGGGCATTACACCGGGTAAAAACGCCAGCTTTTCAAGGCTGTCTACCTGTTTATCGGTAATTGGCTCTTCAATTATGGTGCCGTCGCGGTCAATAAATAAATAGGGGTTACTCATGATACTTCCTGTTGTGCTGAAATTGCTGAGGCTGTTGGCAATGCTAGGCCATCAAGCCAAATTTTTACTTGTTTAAGTTCTTGTTCGCTACCAATTGAAATGCGTAGCCAGTCGCTTTCACCATATAAGGTAAAAGCGCGCATAACCAAACCTTGCTCAAGTGCGATTTTAAAATAGTTTTTATCGGCTAACTTTAAAGTAACAAAGTTACCTTCACCAGTGAGAATTTTTAATACAGCAGGCGATTCACTTAGCCACTGTACAAGTTTAGCTTTTAAAGCGTTTAAAATAATCACTTGGCGGCGCATTGAGGTAATTGCATCGGGAGCAATTGCTTGCGCTGCAATACTTGCTACTACGCCAGATACCGGATACGGCGCTATTACTTTACGAATTGGCGCAAGAGTTGCTGCTTGTGCAAGCGTAAAACCGGTTCTAAGGCCTGCCAGTGCAAATGCTTTTGAAAGGGTACGTAGCACCACTACATTACTAAATTGGTTTATTAATTTTGTAGCGCTTTGCTCTGGGCAAAATTCTATATAGGCTTCATCAACAATAACCAATGCTTTATCTGCAAGTGCTGTTGCAATTGCTGTCACTTTATCAAGTGGGGTTAAGCTGCCTGTGGGGTTATTTGGGTTACAAATAAATACCAATTTTGAGCTGCCAACCGCATCTACTATTTCATCAACACTGCCATTTAATAATTGCGCTTGTGTTAGTGCGTTAATGGCGACATTGTGTGTATCGGCAGTGACTTTATACATGCCGTAAGTTGGCAAAAATAGCGCAATGCTGTCTTTTGCGCTTTCGCAGTATGTTCGCACTAAAAGCTCTATGCCTTCGTCGGCACCACGGGTCATTAGCACGTTTTCGCTTTCAAGCTCTGCATACGCCGCGTAGCGGTCAATAACCAGTTGTGGTTGTGGATCTGGATAGCGGTTTAAATCTTCAGCACTCAGCTGGATGGTTTTAGCATAGGGGCTTTCGTTGGCATTTAACCAAGTTGTGCCGCTTAACTTTTCACTTTTAGCTGAGCTGTAAGCAGCAAGCGCTGCAATATTCTTAGGTAATAAGCTAGACGCTTGTGCGCTCTCATTGCTCATTTTTAATTGCCTCTAAACGAATTGAAACCGCATTTGCGTGAGCATCAAGGCCCTCGGCATTTGCAAGGGGTAAAATAGCTTTTGACAGCTGGGTTAAACCACTTTTAGTAATTGTTTGCACTGTGTAGGTGCGAAAAAAATCAAGTAAGTTCAAGCTAGAATAGCTTGCGCTATAACCATAGGTTGGTAATACGTGATTAGTACCTGATGCATAATCGCCTGCCGATTCAGGCGTATAATCGCCCACAAATACTGAGCCCGCATTTTTAACTTTATTTAGGTAGGGTGTGGAGTCTGCTAGTTGCAAAATTAAGTGCTCAGGGCCGTACTGCGCTGATACGTCAAACGCTTGTGCGACTGAGTCAACTAAAATAAGTGACGAGTTAGCCAAGGCTTGCTCGGCGGTTTCTTTACGGCTTAATTTAGCAAGTTGGCGAGTAAGCGCCTGCTGAGTTTGTTCTATAATACTTTCGCTGTTACATAATAAAATAACTTGCGAGTCAGCACCGTGCTCTGCTTGTGAGAGTAAATCGGCGGCTATAAATTCTGGGTTTGCACGTTCATCTGCAATAACTAATACTTCAGATGGGCCTGCTGGCATATCAATGGCCATGCCAGGTACAGTTTGCGCCACAAGTTGCTTAGCCATAGTGACAAAGCTATTACCTGGGCCAAAAATTTTATTTACTTTAGGCACTGACTCTGTGCCATAAGCCATTGCTGCAATTGCGCCTGCGCCACCACTTTCTATTAGCGTGGTAATGCCGCATAATTTTGCTGCGTATAAAATAGCGGGGTTAATGGCCTTATCGTCTTGTACGGGGGTAGCAAGTACAACGGTTTTTGCACCGCTTAATTGGGCTAATACACCTTGCATAATAACCGATGATGGCAGCGGTGCACTGCCACCGGGTACATATATACCAACAGCTTCGATGGCTTGATATTTCAGTTCACACACAACGCCCGGTTGGGTCGATAATTTAATATCTTTAGGTAATTGCGCTTCATGAAAACATTTTACATTTGCATAAGCGGTATCAATGGCATACTTAAGCTCTGCACTGAGCGCCTGCTCAGATGCGTTTATTTCATCAAGCGGCACACGTAAACGTGGATTCGCTCTATTATCAAACTCTTTAGCCATGTCTAGCAAAGCCTCGTCGCCTTGCTCTTTTACTTTAGCTAAAATAGTTTTACATATAGCTTCAACCTTTGCGCTTACAGAAACTGCAGGGCGCATTAGCGCCGCTGCTTGTACTTGTGAAGATTCCTCATTCCAACGAAGCATGGTACTTACTCCATCATTTTTTCAATTGGCATAACTAAAATAGAGTTAGCGCCTAGGGCTTTTAACTGCTCCATTGTTTCCCAAAATAATGTTTCGCTGCTTACCATGTGCAGTGCTACGTATTCATCATTACCCGCAAGGGCAAGTAGAGTCGGTTGACCAGAACCAGGTAAAATTTCACAAATTTCATCAAGTTTGTTTTTTGGTGCGTGTAGCATGATGTATTTGCTTTCTTTAGCTTGTCTAACACCACGTAGGCGCGGCATAAGCTTATTGATTAGTGCTAGTTTGTCAGCGTCTTGCAGATCTTTATTTTGAATTAAACACGCGTTTGATTCTAAAATTGTTTCGCCTTGAATTAAGCCGTTAGCTTCAAGTGTTGCGCCAGTAGATACTAAATCACAAATTGCATCAGATAAACCTGCACGCGGCGCTACTTCAACAGAACCCGTAAGCATTACTGTACTTGCGTTAATGCCTTCGCGCTTTAACCACTGAGTTAAGATTTCTGGGTAGGTAGTCGCAATACGTTTGCCTTCAAACCAGCTCTTATCGCGAGCGCCAAGCTCTTGTGGCCATGCAAGTGCAAGACGACAGTAACCAAAGTCTAGTTTTGAAAGTTTGGTTACTTCACTTGGAACACCTTGTCGTTCACGTTCTGCTTGAACTTCTACAAGTACGTTTTCGCCAACTATGCCTAAGTCACATACACCGTCCATTACTAAACCCGGAATATCGTCATCGCGCACACGTAGTACGTCAATTGGCATATTAGTTGAGTGTGCAATTAAGCGTTGTTCACGAAGGTTAAGTTTAACACCTAACTGTTTAAGCAGATCTTGACAATCTTTAGATAGGCGGCCGCCTTTTTGGATGGCGATACGTAGACGATTACTGTTGTTCATTATTCATTTTCCTTTAATTTAAAAACTAAAAACCCCGAGGGGAACCTCAGGGCGAAAATGAATCAATGTTATTTGAATCGCCAGAGGTTCCTTTTAGGAATAACCTCTCAGCGAAAGACCTGACAGGTTATTCCGGTGAATGGTGGTGATGATGTACTGTTGTCAGGTTTAAGCGCATTTTTTATCCTATGTAACTGCCCGTTGTTTTGTTATCTGTTTAAATAAATTTCGCATTCATAAAAACATAAGCAGCTATATTATGGCAAGTTTTTTTTAGCTTAATTAAAGCATATGTTATAACTGTCGATACTATTAAGATAATAAGCGCAATTTTCGCCAATAATTGGTTGTTTATTACTCAAACCAAGTGGTTAATGAATAAAATGAAAAAATAAGGAAGTACTTATGGATATTATGATCCCTTATTTAGGAAGAATAACTAGGCTAGAAGTTGAGTCAAAAAGTGCTTTTCATATTGCGGGTGTGCAAAGTGGGGCTGCCGCTGAAAAAGTTGAATTAGAGAATAAAAAAAGGCGTGAGTTACAAAAAAAGAAAAAGCTCAATATGCTTGATGATCAAAATAATAAAAAAAAGTCTAACCTAGATGATGACGAAAACCCCCATTTAGATACATGGGCTTGATAATACCAACTTTACTAAATACATAAGCAATTAACGCAAAAAGGCCCTTGCGGGCCTTTTTACTATGTATTTTGCCTATGCCAATTAGCTTAAACTCTTAAGCAGATAGGCATTACTCTTGGTTTTTGCCTTTAAATATATAAAAGCTAAATATAGCGAACACACATACTTGAGCCACAATACCTTGCCATGTTGATTTTATACCAAGCCATGCAATATCAAAGCTCATTGGCAGTGATGCAATACCTATTATATCGGCCTCTTGCAGTGCAATAACTGCTTTGCCCATAAGCACAAACGAGAGTGCAAATAATAGGTAAGTGGTAATTGCAAAAAACTTAGCAACCGGTAATTTAATTGAGTATTTAATTAATACCCACGTAATAATAGCCAGTATTGCTACACCGATGGCAAAACCCGATGCAATAGATGAATATTGAGCAGGCGAGCTTTGTGTTAATAATGACTGGTAGAACAGCACTGTTTCGAATACTTCACGGTAAACGGCAATAAAAGAAAGCCCAGCTAATCCCCATAATGTACCCGACTCAAGACGCTTATCTATATTGTCTTTGATGTATTTTTGCCATTGCTGCGCACTGGTTTTACTGTGCATCCATACGCCAACATACAGTAAAATTACAGCGGCAAACAATGCACCAGCACCTTCCATAACTTCGCGACTTGCACCACTTATTTCTATTAATGTTTGCGCCGCAGCCCATGTTAAGCCACCAGCAATAAGTGCGGTTACCCAACCAACATGTACATATTTAAGTGCGTCTTGGCGTTTAGTTTTAATAAGCACAGTCATAAGGGCAATAACAACAAGTAGAGCTTCCAAGCCCTCTCGCAGTAATATAACTAAACTTGCTGAAAGTAGCGCACCGTCAGTTAGTTTGGTTTCGTTTAGCATGCTATCTGCTTTAGCGAGTTGAGCTAGCGCTGCACTTACTTTTTCGTCAACGATGGCTGCATCTTTCTCGTTTTTAAATGTTTGGCGTAGGTTCATCAGTTGTACTTCGATGTTTTTACGCAGTGTTTCGTCGTAGGCATTTAAGTTGTTTTCAACAAGCTCAAAGCCATCTAGGTAAGCGCTAATTGCTAAATCACTTGCTTGTGAGTAATTGCCTTTAGCATGCGCGGCTTGTGCTGCAAGTAACTGCGTGCGAGTAACCGTTATCGGATTCTTTTTACCGGTAAATAGTTGCTCTGGATTACCACGAAGCCATTTAACGTAATGAGCTTGTGCTTCACTTTGACCTGCCGATAATTGTGCAGGGTTTAAGTTTACAATCTGCGAAGCGGTAATGTTTTGTTCTACATTTTGTGGTTTTTGAACATCTTTAAATGCCAAGCTACCTACATAAAAAGCTAAAGACCAACGTTGTTGTTCATTAAATTGAGTAAAAGCAACCATTGGCGTGTCGTTAATACCGTTACTTACAGCGTCAAATAAACCCATTAATGAGCGGTTAGTTGCGCGTTCTTCATCGGTAAAGTTGGTAGGCTCTGGCGATAAGTTTTTTGCAAGCGGGCCGTCGCCTTGACCACTTGGGCCGTGACACATTGAACAGTTAGCAGCAAAAAGCGCTTTAGTTTGCTCAACAGGAAGTAGTGATGTAGGTAACGATAGTTGCGGCATAAAGGTCAGTAGCGACTCACGAAGCGCTGAGCTTGCTGCACGTACATCGGCAACACTCGCTTTATTGGCAATCGCTGAATGCAGGGCTTTAGCTTGTGCCTTTACTGTACCAAACTCATTTGTTTGGCTTGATAGCTGTCCAGCTTGGTCAATAATGACGTTCGAAAATTCAGTCATTTCTTGATATTCGTCGGGGTCGAGTATTTCACCATTCCCAACAGCTGCCACGTAATCAACACCTACATACTCTGCAAGCTGTGCAATTTGTTTTATTTTTGTTTGCTCATTAGGCGAGGCTGAAACACTAAAGCTTGCCATGACCATTATAAAAAGCATAAAAAAACATTGAAATTGTCGTTTGCCCAGAGAAACCAAATTTAGAAACATGTGAGAATTATTTATGGACATCGAAAAGCCCTGTAGAGGAAAAGCCAAAATTATAATTGTTTTCATTTACATTTCAAGCGGATTAATTTAAACAAAGCAGATAAATAAAAAGGATAACAATTTGTAGAACTTTAAAGTGTTTTTGTAACACGTGAGTAACAGTAACCAAGTGATTATTTTTAATAACTTGGTTACTGAATGTGTTGCGGGTAAAACATTTATTACTTTGCTTGCTCAGCGGACTTAATGCTGCTTTGAATAAGCGGCGAAATAGTTAAGCCTTGTACAATAATAGAAAATATAACCACTACGTAAGTAACAATTACTATTAGGTTATGTAGGTCAGAGCCGCCTACAAAAACTTGCTCGCGTGGGATTGCTGCCGCCATTGCCAGAGCAAGGCCACCACGTAGTCCACCCCAGGTCAAAATTTTAACACTGTGTTTATCGTAAGTTCTAAAGCGTTTAAAAATTACAAATGGTGCGCCTACACTTATAAAGCGTGCAAGTAATACAGCCGGCACCATTAATAAACCTAAACCAATTTCGCCAAGGGTAATTGGCATAGTGACTATTAGCATACCTATTATTAAAAACAGTAGCGCATTTAAAAAGCTGTCGGTTGCATGCCAAAAATCTTTTACGTAACGAGTGTCTTCAGGCCCCGTACGCTCGGTTGCTTTGGTGCGAGTAATGTTACCCATTAATATTCCACTGGTTACCATGGCAAGTGCGCCAGATATTTCCCAAATATTTGCAGCAGCAAAACCTGCAGTTGGGATAGTTAAGGTAATTAATAAGCGAATATTTACATCGCGGCTATTAATAATTAAAAAGTGGCCAACTAATGCAATGACTAAACCAAACGCAATGCCCCCTATTGCATCAACAAAGAATAGCTCTGCTATGTCACCAAATTGTGCATCTGTGCCATAAAAAGCAACAGAAAATATAGTGGTAAATATTACTAAACCAATACCGTCGTTAAATAGCGACTCACCTTCTACTTGAACCGATATACCTTCTGGCGCTCGCATTTGTTTAATAATAGCAAGTACAGCGATAGGGTCGGTTGGGCTAATAAGCGCGCCAAACAATAAACAATAAATAAAAGGGACATCAAAACCAAAAACTGAAAATAAATAAAAGCTTAAATAACCCACTATAAATGTGGACACGATGGTTGAAAATAATACCAATGCGGTTATTTCCCAGCGCTGTTTACGAAGCGCCATAAGGTTAATTTCCAGTGCGCCAGCATAAAGTAAAAATCCGAGCATACCTTTGAGTAATAACTCGTTAAAGTTAATACTGGAAACAATTTGGGTCATTGCTAATGCGTTCTGATCGCCTAATAATTTAACGGCAATGATCAATAATAAAGAAATAACCACAGAGCCGGTTGTAATGGCAATGGTAGTTTGCATTTTGAGGATGTACTGGTTTGCAAAGGCTATAAATATTGCAATTGCAGAGAGAAAACAAATGAGGTACCAAGCATTCATTGATTAACCTTAACTATTTTTTAAACGACACACAAAAAGGAGGATTATAAACCCGCGTATGTTACTCCTGTAATATTTGAGAGTCACAGTATTTATGCCTAAATATAGCTTTTAGTGAGGATTGTTTTTAGTAAGAGTAAATAGGAAATTAGGCTTTGTAAATATTGTCATTATTAAATTAAATGTATGTTATAAATACAGTGTTTGTTGTAAACTTTAGTGGTTAATCACATTATTGAAACGTGTGTTGCATCATAAAATAAAAGTCGATTTTGTAATTACTTGCCCTAAATGCTTTGCTTACGTAAAATCCCGCTATTATTTATTTTAAAGTGATTGGTATTATCAAACAGCTGTTTAGTGCAACCGGGCCTTTGGCGTCATCGTTAGATGGATATACGCCTCGCCAACCACAAATTGATATGGCAGTAGCTGTTGCAGATGCATTAAAAAACAGTTCGCAATTAGTTGTTGAAGCAGGCACGGGTACTGGTAAAACATTTGCATATTTAGCCCCTGCACTTAAATCAAAAGGCCGAACGATAATATCGACTGGTTCTAAAGCCTTACAAGAACAGTTATATCACCGCGATTTACCTCAATTAGTGAAAGCGCTTGGTGCTTCTAAAAAAACCGCCTTATTAAAAGGGCGTGCCAATTACTTATGTACCTACCGACTTAATCAGCATGTTGCGCATGTGCCTACTGACGACTCCGACGTAATGCATCAACTAGCGATGGTGGCTAAGTTTGCCAGTGAAACGCAATCAGGCGATTTGGCCGATTGTCTTGGTATAGAAGATGACGCGAAAGTACTGCCTTATGTAAATTCAACAGCCGATAATTGCTTAGGTAAAGAGTGTCCAGATTTTCAAAGCTGTTATATACGCAAAGCACGTTTAACTGCGGCCGATGCCGACGTAGTTGTGATTAATCACCATTTATTTTTTGCCGACATGGCCGTAAAAGAAAGTGGCTTTGCTGAGCTTATGCCAAAAGCTGACGCGTATATATTTGATGAAGCCCATCAGTTAAGCGAAATTGCCAGTGATTATTTTGGTGAGAGTATTAGTACTAAAAAGCTGGTGGATTTAATTAATGATTTACGTGCTATTTATAGAGCCGAAATTCCCGATATGCTGCAGCTAGGCAAAAGCTTAAATAAGCTTGAAACAAGCGTTGCTGATTTACGATTGCAGTTTGGTGTTGATGGCAGTAGAGGCGATTGGCGAGAAAAGCTAAGTGATAAACAAATATGCGCGGCACTTCATCGTGTGATCAGTGATTTAGATTTTGTTTATCAAGTACTTAAACTTTGCCTAGATAGAAGCGATAAAATAGAGCATCCATTTGAACGTGCACTTGCGTTTAAAGGGCAGTTAGAGCGGGTTTTTGATACAGCCCAAACCGGTTTTAGTTACTGGTATGAAACAACGCGCCGTTATTTAACTATTAATATAACGCCATTAAATGTATCAGCTAAATTTGCTCAAATGATGCAAGACACGGGCGCAGGCTTTGTATTTACTTCAGCAACACTTTCGGTCGACAATAAACTAGAGCACTTTAATGCAAGCCTTGGTTTAAAACCAAAGCAAAGCATGATGGTAGATAGCCCGTTTGATTACCCTAATCAGGCGCTGCTGTGTTTACCGCGTTATTTACCCGAATCACACGCTGATAATATGCCGCATGCGATTGTAAAATTAACACTTGAGCTTATAAAGTCAGCACAAGGGCGTTGTTTTGTGTTATTTACGAGCTATCGAATGATGCACTTAGTGGCCGAAGGGCTAACTACACAAATAGACTACCCAGTTTATATGCAAGGACAAATGTCTAAGCGTATTATTTTAGAGAAATTTACTCGCCATGGTAATGCAGTATTACTCGGCACGGCTTCTTTTTGGGAAGGTGTTGATGTACGCGGCAGTACACTAAGCTGTGTTATTATAGACAAATTGCCATTTTCAGCCCCTGACGATCCATTGCTTCAAGCTAAAATGCAAGATTGCCAAATGCAGGGAAAAGACCCTTTTTCACACATACAATTACCGCAGGCTGTTATTGCGCTAAAACAAGGTGTAGGGCGTTTAATTCGAGATAGTAAAGACAAAGGCGTACTTGTAATATGCGATAATCGCTTAGTTACACGCCAATATGGCCAAGTATTTTTAAAAAGCTTACCGCCGATGCGCCGCACGCGAAGCTTAGAAGATGCCAATACATTTTTAAAACAAATTAACTAGAGTACTAAAATGATCAAAAGTAATATTCTTGCCCTTGATGCTTCAACAGAAGCACTTTCAATTGTTTTACATTTTCAGGGCCAAACGTTTCATCATTTTGAAGAATGTCCGCAGCAACATAGCCAAAAAATACTTCCACTTGTGGATGAGCTATTAACTAAAGCAAACTGTAAATTAAAAGACTTAGATGTCATTGGTTTTGGACAAGGCCCTGGCAGTTTTACTGGTGTACGTATTAGTGTAGCTATAGCGCAAGGTTTAGCGTATTCAACTAATTTGCCGCTTGTAGGTGTGTCTACTTTGGCTATTATGGCGCAACAAGCATTTGAACAAAACGGTAGCCTTAGTGTTTACCCAAGCATAGATGCCCGCATGGGGGAGATATACTTTGCACATTATCAAGTGCAAAATAATCTAATGCTTTTAGTTAACCAAGAATGCGTTATAAAACCTGATTTACTAAATAATGACTATATATCGACCACTGAGCCATCTGTAGCTGTGGGCACGGGCTTTAAAACCTATCCTGATGCGCTAAATGACTTTGAAAACGTGACAATTAATACTGATATTACATTGCCTGATGCGCGTTATATGTTAGCGCATGTTGAAGCCGCGCTTTTAGCGGGTGACGTTGTAAAAGCGAGTGACGCTCAACCTAAATATGTGCGAGATACGGTAACGTGGAAAAAGCTACCAGGGCGTGAGTAATCATATTATTTGCAAATTGGTTGTTTTTAAATCATAATTTTATACAATATTAAGGTTGGAGACGCGTAATGACGCTGCCTATTGGTTCAGGTTTTTTTACCGGAGATATTCCGGGTAGGGTTAGCCCTACTAAAGTTGTTACTAATAAACCACAGAGTTTATTAGACCAGCCGGCTGCTCAAACAACGAATACCGATTATGTAAAAAGCAGTGTCGAGGGCGTCGAACTAGCTAATCAACTGTTTAAAAGCAGTGCTAAAAGCAATGAATACAGCCAAACAATTTACGACCAACCGACAGCTCAAGTAAGTAAAGCGATTTCTACTTATACTGAATTTGCCAATTTAGAACGCAGAGCCGAAGTACAAAATTTAATAGGCGTTGATATATACGCTTAAAGCTCATTCAAACGTTTTAGATAAATACAGCGATAAAATTCAATAAAAAGCCCGAACATGTGTTCGGGCTTTTTGTGTTAAAAACGAGGTGAAATTATACCAATTCGCTTAATTAAGTGATCTATTTTGAGGGAAGAAAATCGTGTCGATAACAAGGCAAAAATTTCGTTATTTAGTTGTTCTATATCAGAAAATTTTAACGTAGTTAACGTCAGATTTAACCCCTCAAATTGATTAAGTATTATTGCGGATTGGTATTACTGTTCAATAAAGCCAATCAGCTTATCTGCAATATCAGTATTATTTTGTGAGCCGATAAATTGCTCACTGCCTTTGCCATAGGCAAATACTTGAACGTCTACAGCGGTGTGTCCGCCAGTTGTCCAGCCAGTAAAGCTTGCATCACTAATAATACTTTTAACAGCTAAATTAAGCGCTTTTTCTCCCATTTTTTTAGCTTGCTCAAGTTTGATTTGGTTTTCGGTTGTAAATTCAATATTGGTGTTAGCAGTCCATACTGGTTTTAAGTCTTTAGACTCCATAAGTTTGTCTGTTAACTTACTAGCCGTTGCCTTAACACCTTTAATTACGTCTGTTTCCCATTTAAATTGGCCGTGCGAACCAATAGTTAAGCCGCCCGTTGAGTGATCGGCTGTAACTACAAGTATAGTGTCTTTATTTTTATCAACGTACGCTTTTGCTTTTTCGATTGATTTAGCAAAGTCGTCCATTTCAGCCATCGCACACGCTATATCGTTAGAGTGACCACACCAATCAATTTGGCTGCCCTCAATCATCACAAAAAAGCCTTCTTCATTCTGGTTATCTAGTAAACCAAGCGCTTTAGATGTTAACTGAGTAAGGCGAGTTGGGTTCATATCAAGGGCAAATGGCAAGCCTTTGCTTGCATACAAACCTATGGCAGGTATTTGTGTAATTTGTCCCAGATTATTAATATCGTCACCGTATTGGTAACCTGCCGCTTTAAATTCTTCAACTAAATTACGGTCGTCACGAATAAAATATTTAGTACCGCCACCTAGCATTAAATCAACAGGTAATTTACCAGCAATCTTATTATCAATATAATCGTTGGCAATATCATCGTAGTTGTAACGAGATTCATTGTGAGCTGTAAAGCTAGCAGGTGTTGCATGGTTTATTTGTGAAGTTGCTACAAGCGCTGTTGTCATACCGCGCTCTTTTGCCATTTCAAGCATGGTTTTAACTGGCTTTTTATCTGTATCTACAGCAACTGCACCATTATAACTTTTATGGCCGCTACTAAGCGCTGTAGCACCCGCAGCGCTGTCTGTTACATAAGTATGGTCATCAGGGTAGGTGTGAGCCATGCCTTTTAAAATAGTGTCAAAAACCGTGCCTTCTACTTCTTTTGTTGCAGGGTCATCTTTAAAATAGCGATAAGCCGTGGTGTAAGCCGGACCCATGCCGTCACCAATCATATAAATTACATTTTTAGGTGCTGATTCTGCGTAAGCACCAGAAGCGGTGCATAAAAGTGCCAATAAGCTGATCTGTTTTTTCATGGTTGTACCTTATGAGTGTACCTTATTTAATAGCCGCTGATATTGTATACAGATAGGATGATAAATAAATGAATATCTGAGATATTTATAATTTATACTTTGATTTTATATACATAAAATTATAGTTAACGCTGTTAGTTCTATTTATTTAATTATACTAGTTATAAGTTAAGTATATACAATGCCGCCACTTTTAAATTGTTCAAAATACATACAGAGTAAGCTTATTAAAAACGGTTAGTTTGTTGTTTTTAGTTTAAGTTATTAATAATGTTATGTTTAATTATTATGCTTTGCTTCTTTTTTCATCACGAAGATAATTAAATCGTGAATTTGGCACCATTTTCTAAGTTAGTGGTCTGACAACTTGTATGCTATAAATAATGATGCTCTAAATTAATAAAGGACTTACCGTGCAGCCATTTAATATTGAAACCAATAATTTAAATATCCATGGCTTAAAAGTAGGTTCAGGGAACGAAATAGTAATAGCATTGCATGGGTGGTTAGATAACTGCCATAGCTTTATGCCAATGTTAAACAACGTTAACCCAAAGCATACGTGGTACTGTATTGACTTTGTCGGGCACGGTTTATCATCTTGGCGAAGTGATGATGCACACTATTATTTTGTTGATTATATTGATGATGTGTACCAACTTATAAATGCCCTTGGTGTTAAAAAAGTACATTTAGTTGGGCATTCGATGGGAGCCATGGTTGCAGGGCTTTTTGCTAGTTGCTTTGGTGATTATGTAAAATCTGTTACCTTTATTGAGGGGATTGGGTGTGTTACAACCCCTAGTGAAGGTGTGTGTGAACAGTTACAAAGTGCAGTACTAAATAGAGCGCGTTTAAAAAATAAAAAGTCGAGAATTTATAAGTCGAAAGAGCTTATTTATGAAGCTCGTGCTCAAACAACCGATTTGAATAGCGAGCTTATTGCTCTTTTAATGCAGCGAAATATAAAATCGGTTTTAGATGGTTATACATTAACAACTGATCCAAAGCTTAAAAATCACTCAGGTTTTAGGTTTAATGAGGCGCAATGTATTGGTGCAATAAAAGATTTAATTGCACCATGTCAATTAATTTTAGGTAACGAAGGTTATTCGTTTGTAAAACAAAATTTGGCAAAGTATATTAGTTATTACAATAGCTTGAAGGTCATTAATGTAGATGGTGGGCACCACTGTCATATGCAAAGTAGTGAACTATGTTTTAAGCATATTCAAGACTTTATGCTGCAAAATGGTGCATGTTAATTGTAAGTTTACGTAAAATGTGGGATTATTCCTCCATTAGAGTATTTGCTCAATTGTTAAAGCGCCTTACTTAGATTAAGGTTAATAAAAATATAATTATAAACAGGGGCTAAGAGTGGAAAAAATCTGGCTTAAGCGCTACCCAGAGGGTATGCCTGAAACAATCGATCCTGAGCATTACAACTCGTTACTCGAAGTGTTCGAAAAAAGTTTTACTGACTACACCGATTTACCTGCATTTACGAATATGGGTAAAACGATGTCTTACGATGAAATAGATACAGCAACAAAAAAAGTTGCTTCCTATATTCAAAATGACTTAGGTCTCAAAAAAGGCGACAAAGTTGCCGTAATGATGCCTAACTTACTACAAACGCCAGTCACCATTTTAGGTATTTTACGTGCAGGTTGTGTGGTTGTAAATGTTAACCCACTTTACACTGTGCGTGAATTAGAGCATCAGCTAAAGGATTCTGACACTACCGCTATTTTCATTTTAGCAAACTTTGCTGACACACTTGAAAAGTCACTTGCACACACTGATGTTAAACACATTGTAGTAACGCAAGTAGGCGATATGGTTGGTGGGCTTAAAAAGCACATAGTTAACTTTGTTGTGAAGCACATTAAAAAAATGGTGCCAAAGTTCAACTTACCAAACACAATTAACTTTTCAGACGTTTTAGCTGCAGATGAAACTAAATATACACGTCCTGAAATGAGCTTGTCCGATCTTGCTTTTTTACAGTACACCGGTGGTACAACAGGTGTATCAAAAGGGGCAATGCTGAGCCATGGCAATATGGTTGGTAACCTTGAGCAAGTTTCAGGCTGTTTAGACAAAGTGTTAAATCGTGGTACAGAAGTTGTTGTTACCGCTTTACCGCTTTATCATATATTTGCTTTAACAGCTAACTGCCTGACGTTTATGAAGTACGGTGGTTTAAATATATTAATTACAAACCCACGAGATATGCCTGGGTTCGTTAAAGAGCTAGGTCAGCATAAATTCACTGCTATTACTGGTGTTAATACGTTATTTAACGGTTTATTAAACACACCAGGTTTTGCAGAGCTTGATTTCAGTCATTTAAAAATGTCTTTAGGTGGCGGTATGGCCGTGCAACGTCCTGTTGCTGAAAAGTGGCAAAAAGTGACTGGCTCAAAATTAATGGAAGGCTATGGCCTTACAGAATGTTCTCCATTAGTAACTATTAGTCCTTATGATTTAGAAGCATACAACGGCTCTATTGGTTTACCTGCGCCTAATACAGAGATTAAGTTAATACTTGATAACGGTGAAGAAGCCGCTAAAGGTGAACCGGGTGAAATGTGTGTGAAAGGCCCGCAGGTTATGGTGGGCTATTACAAGCGACCAGATGCAACAGCTGAATGTTTAAAAGACGGCTGGTTTGCTACAGGTGATATTGCAACTTATGACGATGAAGGTTTCTTCTTTATTGTAGATCGCAAAAAAGACATGATCATTGTATCTGGCTTTAATGTTTTCCCTAATGAGATAGAAGAGGTAGTGGCTATGCACGAAGGTGTGCTTGAAGTTGCTGCTATTGGTATTCCTCACGATGTAAGTGGTGAACAAGTTAAAGTTTTTGTTGTTAAAAAAGACCCTTCTTTAACTGAAAAAGATATAATAAGTCACTGTCGTGATAATTTAACTAATTACAAGGTCCCAAAACTGGTAGAGTTTAGGGATGAGTTACCTAAAACTAACGTAGGTAAAATACTCCGAAGAGCCTTGAAAGATTAGCAACCTATAAAAAAGCCGACATATGTCGGCTTTTTTATTGTAGGAGATTAAGTGCAATACCAATTGATCGAAACCCAAAATCAACTGAACACTTTTGTTGAACAAATAAAAAATAAGCCTATTTTAGCTATTGATACTGAGTTTATGCGTCGTCGCACTTTGTATCCAGAAGTTGCACTTATCCAAGTTTTTGATGGTGAGCATTTAGCGCTTATCGATCCGTTAGCTGAGCTCTCATTATTCGATTTTTGGGAAATACTAAAAGATCCTAGTGTTTTAAAAGTACTGCATTCTCCTTCAGAAGATATTGAGGTTTTTCAAAAATACGCAGGCTTTGTTCCATCCCCACTTTTTGATACACAATTTGCGTTGCAGCTACTTGGGGAAGGTAACTGTATGGGCTTTGCCCTTATGGTAAAAGAGTTGCAAGGTATTGAAATAGATAAAAGTGAGTCACGCACTAACTGGCTGCAACGTCCGTTAACTAAAAAACAGTTAGATTATGCTGCTGCAGATACTTTTTACTTATTGCCGTGTTTCGAGCTGATTATAGAGCGTATTAATGCCGCTGGGTTCTTTGACATTGTAATAAACGAGAGTGAGCTGATAGCTAAAAAACGTGCGTTTCAAACACCAGACGAGCTTTTATATAAAGATATTAAAAATGCATGGCAACTCAAACCGCACGAACTTGCGGTTTTAAAGGAACTTGCTGTATGGCGCAGAAACAAAGCCATTAAGAAAAATTTAGCGCTAAATTTTGTGTTAAAAGAACATAACATGACTGAAATTGCCAAACGTGGTCCTTCAAGTTTAAATGCTCTACGTCAAATTCCAGGAGTTGAAGCTATTGAAGTTAATCGCTCTGGTGTAGATATAATCAAGTGTATTGAAGTTGCCAAAGCATTACCTGAGGAGCAACACCCAGCAATTTTAAAGCGTTTAATAGACTTTCCTAGTTACAAAAAAGTAGCGAAAGAGATAAAACAAAAAATTAATAAAGTTGCCAAAGAACATAATATTCCAGAGGATGTAATGGCTTCTAAAAAGCAGGTTAATCAACTAATTAGTTGGAATTGGAAATTATCTGCAGCACAAAAAGAGCAGCATATTAAACCAGATTTGCTTAGTTCTTGGCGCTATTCTTTTGTAAAAGATACGCTAAAAGAATGGGATACTTAAGACTAGATATTTTTTTACTGTGTAATACTTATACCAATCCGTAATAATACTTAATCATTTTGCGGCGCTAAACGTGTCGTTACCTGTGTTAAAAAAATCTCATTTACGACTGCATGGATGCAGAAGGTAGAGCAATGCAGGAGCAATTGCCGAGAACAACTAAATAGCGATTTTTTTGCCTAGCTATCAACACGTTTTTCCATCCTCAAAATAGATCACTTAATTAAGCGAATTGGTATTATCTATAATTGTTGTGTTAAATAGTGAAAAAGTTTTAGTTGCATGCAAGGGATTAAAACGTAGATATTTAGAAAGTTATTACAAAGTAAATGAAAATAAAGAGGGCGCTTATAAAGCGCCCTTTCATCAATTACTTCTTTTCTTCATCAGGTAGTGTAACGTTTAGCTCAAGTACGGCTAAATCGTCTTCGTTTTGATCAAACTGAACCTGAACTGCATCGGTACTTACGTTCACGTATTTACGGATCACATCTAAAATATCTTGTTTTAATTGTGGTAAGTAATCCGGCGTTCCTCGTTGAGAACGCTCGTGCGCGACAATGATCTGCAATCGCTCTTTTGCTAATGACGCACTGTTTTTCTTTTCTGAGCGGAAGTAGTCAAGTAAAGACACGTTAACCTCCAAATATCCGTTTGAATAAACCTTTTTTCTCTACATCTAAGAAGCGAAAGTCGACAGTCTCACCTAGTAAGCGGCTAATCGCATCTGCATAAGCTTGTCCTGCATCAGATTCTGTATCCAATATAACAGGTTGGCCTGAGTTTGAAGCACTTAATACCGCTTGCGATTCAGGAATAACCCCTAATAATGGGATTGACAGAATATCTTGCACATCTTCTACCGATAGCATTTCACCTTTTTCAACACGACCAGGGTTATAGCGTGTTAATAGTAAGTGTTCTTTAATATTTTCTAGGCCTTCTTCAGCACGTTTTGATTTGCTGTGTAAAATACCTAAAATACGATCTGAATCTCGAACTGACGACACTTCTGGGTTTGTTGTTACAATTGCTTCATCAGCAAAGTACATTGCCATCATAGCGCCAGCTTCAATACCTGCTGGTGAATCACATACTATGTAATCAAAGTCTTCTTTTAGTTCATTTAGTACGCGTTCAACACCTTCACGTGTTAAAGCATCTTTATCACGAGTTTGTGAAGCAGGTAGTAAAAATAATTTATCTACACGTTTATCTTTAATAAGCGCTTGGTTAAGGTTTGCCTCACCATTAATTACATTTACAAAGTCATAAACAACGCGGCGTTCACAACCCATAATTAAATCTAAGTTACGTAAACCAATATCAAAGTCGATAATAACTGTTTTATAGCCTTTTAACGCTAAGCCTGTGCCAATTGCAGCACTTGATGTTGTTTTACCAACACCGCCTTTACCTGAGGTAACGACAATTACTTTTGCCATGAGATTTATCCTTTAACCAATGCTGAAATTTCTAATGATTCGTCTTTTTGTTGTATTTGCACTGCATTTCCCCAATGTTCACCTTGTAGCGAATCACTGATCCAGTAATTACCATCTATTGAAACCAGCTCGGCTTCAAGTTTTTGGCAAAAAATGTGTGCTTCTTTAAAACCTTTTGCGCCTGCAATAGCGCGACCGCGTAGCGTGCCATAAATATGCACATTCCCATCGGCAATGACTTCCGCACCATGACTAACTGCGCCAAGTACTATCAAATCTCTATCTTTTGCATAAACTTGTTGTCCAGAGCGAACTGTACCGCTGATAATTTGCGCTGGTAAATGCACCGTTTTTTCTACAATCGATGTATTGGACTCTTTTTTAACAGGTTCGCTCTTAACGTCTTGTGAATAATTTAAAACAGATAAGCCAGCAGCCTTTGCTTGAGTATGTTGCTCATCTGAGCCATTACACACACCAACCGCATTAAAACTCATTCGCTCGATTAATGATTTTAAGTGAACAAAATCAAGTGAACTGTTTTTAATTTCAATTAAATTAACGACAATAGGCGCACCCTCAAAAAACTTAGGGGCCTGGGCTATTTTTACATACAGTTGTTCTGCTAAAAGGTTTATATCAGTACTATAAAGATGCAAAACTGATAACGTAAAAAGATTCCCTTTTAACTCAAAAATTTGGTCCGACATACACGCTCAATTGATTTGTCTGATTAGAAATTAATTTTAGATAAACGTAGGCTGAATAGAGCCTTTATTGAAATTTCTAATCTAATTTTTCTAACTTATTATTACTCTCATGTTATAGTGTGCGGCATTGTTAAGCAAGAATTTATAGGGCCATAATGCTCACTGCAGTATATAAAAGTAAGAAAAAAGCGGATACGTTCTTATTTGTTGAAAAAAGAGATGATTTTAGTAAAGTTCCGGAACCTTTGATGACTATGTTTGGTCAACCTGTTTATGTGATGATCATCAATTTAACAAAACGTGAGCATTTAGGTGGGGCAGATTTAGAAACTGTAAAAGCAGCGTTATCAAATCCTGATAAAGGCTACTACTTACAAATTCCACCACCTGAGCAAAGTTTGCTAAGCCAATTACGAAAAGACAATGGAGTTGATAGTGATTAAAAAACTTATCGTTATATTATGTGGTGTATGTTTAAGCTCACCTGTTATGGCAAAAACTCAGGCTGAATTTCAAGATTATTTAGCGAATTTAAAGCAAGAAGCTATCGCAAAAGGTTACGAAGCCAAACTTATTGACGATGCGTTTGCAACAGCAACGTATAAAGAAAAAGTGGTTTCGGCTGACAAAAACCAGCCAGAAGTAAAAGAAACCCTTGAAACGTATTTACCAAAACGTGTACCACAATGGAAAATTGACCGCGCACGTAAGCTTTACGCAGAAAACAAAGAGGTACTTGAAAAAGTAGCGAAAGAGTTTGGCGTACAAGCACGCTTTATAGTGGCGCTTTGGGGACTTGAAAGTAACTTTGGTACAATTCAAGGCGGACATAACGTTATTTCATCATTAGTGACACTTGCTTTTGATGGACGCCGAGAAGCACTTTATAAGCGCCAACTTTGGGCTGCACTGGATATTTTAAAGTCGGGCCACATAACGCTTGATAAATTTAAAGGCTCTTGGGCAGGCGCAATGGGGCAAACGCAATTTATGCCTACCTCTTTTAATGCTTACGCGGTTGATTACAATAACGATGGTCGTAAAGATATTTGGACTACAAAAGAAGATGCTTTTGCCTCAATTGCTAATTATCTAAAACAAGAAGGCTGGAATGACTCTCTTACGTGGGGTCGCCAAGTTCAGTTACCTGAAAACTTTGATAGTAAATACGTTTTAGTGCGTGGTACCAAAACTCGCAAGCAGTGGTTAGAATATTGGAATGACTCAGAGCGCTCATTAGCTGATTGGCAAGCACTGGGTGTTCGTAAAGCTGATGGTTCTGATTTACCTAATGTAGACGTACGTGCTGCGCTGGTTATGCCTGATGATATAAATGGCCGTATGTACTTAGCGTACGATAACTACAAAGTGTTTATGCATTGGAATCGCTCGTATTACTTTGCTACTAGTGTAGGTTACTTGTCGGATAGAATTGGTTATCCAAAAATCTAATTCTTAAAATATACCTATAAATAAAGCCGCAATTGCGGCTTTATTCTTTTTTGAATATCTTTTCTTTTAGGTCAATAACTTTACCAATTCCAGAACCTAGCTTCATTAGCTTATTAAGTTGCTCTGGCGTTAAACGCTGTAGTTCTGATGACCATTTAGTGACGGTTTCAAGTAGGTTGTGAATCTCACCCATTTGTTTTTGTGCATAAAGCTCATCATCGTTACTGGCTTCGTCTAATAAGTTATCGCGTAGTAGTGTTAAGGTGGGCTCAATTTCACGTTTTTTACGTTCTTCAAATACGCGATTTGCCATATCCCAAATATCGCCAGCAGGGGCGTAGTACTCTTTACGATCGCCAGGAATATGCTGTATTTTAATTAACTGCCACGATTGCAGTTCTTTAATACCCATACTTACATTACCGCGAGAAATACTAAGCGCATCTGCAATCTCATTAGCTGTCATTGGATTTTTAGTAATAATCAGCAAACCACACATTTGCCCAATTGTACGATTGAATCCCCATCGGCTGCCCATCTCACCACAATGCATTACAAAGGCAAAATTCTTTTCGGATAAACTCATAGCTTAGTAACTTTCAGTAATTTCAGAAAGTAAATGCTAGCACGCTCATTTTGGATAGCAAGTTCTTAGCCATTTTATAAATTGATTTTAACGACTAAAGTATAATTTAGATTAATATTTATACATCTATATTGGGATATGTTGTACACAACAATACGTAAATAAATCCTTATTTTTAATTTTTTCACATACGATGGAATGACTATGAAAGCTGCAATTAATAATGAATACAAAGGTAAATTACAAATAACAGACTTACCAATTCCTGAGGTGGGAATAAATGATGTTTTAGTAAAAATAGCGGCCTGTGGCGTTTGCCATACCGATTTACATGCCTGTCATGGGGATTGGCCAGTAAAACCAAAAATGCCATTAGTACCAGGGCACGAAGGTGTCGGTGTTATCGAAAAAGTCGGAAGCAACATTAAGCACTTAGAAGTTGGCGATAGAGTGGGTATTCCTTGGCTCTATAGTGCATGTGGGCACTGTGAGTTTTGCCTAGATGGCAAAGAAACACTGTGTTTATCGCAGCACAATACGGGCTATTCTATTGATGGTAGTTATGCAGAATATTGTTTAGCGCATGGCGACTACGTTGTAAAAATACCTCAGGGATTAGGCTTTTCTGAGGCTGCTCCATTATTTTGTGCAGGTGTTACAACCTATAAAGCATTAAAAGTATCTGGTGCTAAACCAGGGCAGTGGGTTGCTATTGTTGGTGTAGGCGGGCTTGGGCACTTGGCCGTGCAATATGCTAAAGCAATGGGTTTTAATGTAATAGCTGTTGATACAGGCAAAGAAAAACTCGCGCTTGCTAAAGAGCTAGGCGCAGATATCACCCTCGATTTTAAAGAGGTGGTTCCAAGCGAAGCTATTTTTGAACAAGTCGGTGGCGCGCATGGTGTTGTGTGTACTGCAGTGTCTAAAGCTGGGTTTGAACAAGCCTATAAAAGTGTACGCCGTGGCGGTAAATGCGTATTAGTGGGATTACCTCCAGAGGATATGCCACTTCCTATTTTTGATACTGTGCTTAATGGCGTTTCAGTAGTTGGCTCTATTGTTGGTACACGTAAAGATTTGCAAGAATGCTTGGAATTTGCAGCGCAAGGTAAAGTAAAAGCGATTATTGAAGAAAAACGCTTAGAGGACATTAACGAAATTTTTGATGATATGCTCAAAGGTGAAATTAACGGTCGCATAGTGGTTACTATTTAATTTAGATTAAGCGTTTATAAAACACAAAAAAGCACGGCTTCTAAATTAGAAAACCGTGCTTTTTAAGTATTTAACTAACCTGAGCGCTGAAAATAGCTGCTTGAGATAGATTTATTATCCAGAGTTCATATATGGTCTCCTCCAGTATTGCAAGGTGTCATTCAACGATAGCAGGGACAGGTTTGCTGTCATATATACGGTCTTTTAGTGAAGATTATTACTTCTGACCTTGATGTAATCCGCGCATATTGT
>NZ_JASDCB010000059.1:0-29457 GCF_030408135.1 Pseudoalteromonas sp. APC 3691
AAGTCTCTGAAGGGCCGTTGAAGACTACAACGTTGATAGGCAAGATGTGGAAGTGGTGTGAGCCATTAAGCTAACTTGTACTAATTACCCGTGAGGCTTAACCATACAACGCCAAACGCGTTTTATGCGACAGTTTAGACAGAAGTTAATATGACTAAAGTAGATATTACTTAGAACGACTTAAAAAATATTATCAGATATTTTCCAAATTCAGTTAGTACGCAGAAATACGTATTAACGCCCAAATTTGCTTGGTGACAATAGCGTTTTGGACCCACCTGACTCCATGCCGAACTCAGTAGTGAAACGAAACAGCGCCGATGATAGTGTAGCATTTGCTATGTGAAAGTAGGACATTACCAGGCTTCAAATTGTAGAGACCCGTTACAGCAATGTGACGGGTTTTTTGCTGTCTGGGATTTAGTAAAGAGCCCATGCCGAACTCAGTAGTGAAACGAAACAGCGCCGATGATAGTGTAGCATTTGCTATGTGAAAGTAGGACATTGCCAGGATCTAATTAAAGAAAGCCCGACTAGCAATAGTCGGGCTTTTTTACGTTTGCAGAAAAGTGAAATGCGCGCAATTAATACACACTCACATCAACACGCAGGGCGGGCGAGCAAAGCGACTCCTGCTGTTAAAATTATAAAAACATACGCTCTACGATGAGTGCGCAGCATTTTCACTATGACTCTCCACCGCTGAAGGTATCATGACATCACACAAGCATTAAGTTGTAGAGCTCCCGAACCTAACGAGCTGGGCTTTTTACATTTTTAGAAAAGTGATTCAGGTATTCCTCTAGAGCGAAGCGTCTCTCAGTGAATAATCTACTTAATTTAACGAGTTAAAGTGGCATCGCCGATGCGAGTGTAGTTTTTCAGTGTGACTTCCTAACGCTGAGTTTACTATTGCACTGTACAAAGCTTCGAATTAAAGAAAGTCCTAACCGAAATAGTCGTTTTTTGCATATATAGAATGTAAAAATATGAGTGAATAATATCAATTCAAATATATAAGCAGATTGGTATTATATAAAAAGTATGAGATCCTAATAAGTCGAAGTTATTTTAAATTAATGGTGTTAGTTAATGATTACTCGTTAACAAACCTCTGACTTAACTTGTTTATGAAGGCAATGAATACTAATATAATTTCATGACCTTATAACTAAAATTTATTGAGTTAGTTGTTTTAAAATTACTACCAATAATGATTGTGAGCTGTAACTAGATGCCCTATGAAACATTTTTAGATGACTCTACTTCGCTAGTTGAATTTACACGTATTTACTTAGCTATTTTTTATACTTTTGTTGCGGGGTTTTATACATTTAGAATTATTTATAAAAATAGAGACACACCATCAGGCGTTATTTATCCCGGAGATAAGTTTTGTACTAGTTGGTGGAACCATATGGTTTTTAAGTTTTTCAGGGCTGCTATTTGGTTTATATGTGTAATTAGAGTGTTTGTACCTGAGTTAGATAGCTACCTTGGGTTATTCCCAATTCTCAATGGCTGGCCAGGTGTATTATTTGGCGATATTTTATTGAGTGCAGGTTTTATTTTGACGATGTTTGTACATTTTCATATGGCGGCACTTTGGCGTTCAGGAATTGATCCTAAGGGACCACATGAGCTTAAAACATCAGGACTATATGAATACTCTAGGAATCCGATGTATTTAGGTGTTGTAGCTGCACAGGTGGGTTTCTTTTTAGCCTTACCTAGTATATTTAGTATGACCTGTTTGGTTATTGGTTTTATAGCTATATATAGACAGACGTTAGTTGAAGAAGCTCATTTAGCTCATCGCTTTTCAATACAATATAAAGAGTACAAGCAACTAGTCCCTCGCTGGTTATAGCTTGGGATTAAGCTTTAAATACATGAAATTTTAACGCAAGAGTAAAGACGTGTTCTGTGTTGAATTGCTAAAATCCAGCAAGATGGACATAAATCAGATCACTTCTTTTTGTTTTATACCAATTCGCTTAATTAAGTGATCTATTTTGAGGATGGAAAAACGTGTTGATAGCTAGGCAAAAAATTTGCTATTTAGTTGTTCTAAATGAGAATTTTTTAACACAGGTAGCGACACATTTAGCCCCGCAAAATGATTAAGTATTATTGCGGATTGGTATTATATACTTTTTCATAAACTCTTGTTTAGTAATTGCCTTTGAAAAAATGTAGCCTTGAATATAATCGCATGCAAGCAGCTTTAATAGGTCATACTGTTTTTGTGTTTCAACACCTTCCGCTACCACCATTACATCTAGGTTATGAGCCATAGTGATAATAGCCTTCACGAGAGCAATACTATTATCGTTTGATTCAATATCGCTTATAAATGAACGATCTATTTTTAAAATATCTATATCTAAGCGCTGTAGATACGCCAAAGAAGAATAACCAACACCAAAGTCGTCAATCGCTATGTCTATATTAATAGTGCTTAAGCGTTTTAATTGTCGCTGTATTGACGAATCTGGATCCATTAAGGTATTTTCAGTGACTTCAATTAAAATAGTGTTGGCGGGTAGTTGGTACTTTTTACTTGCAACAATCCATTCATCCACCCAGCAACCAGTGCGGTCAATTTCAAGAGGTGATGTATTTACACTGACTTGAATTGTCTTTTCACTTAAAACATTGAATTGGACGGTATCTTGAATTGCTTGAGATTTTACCCATTGGCCTATGTCGTTTATTAATCCATTTTTTTCAGCAACAGGTATAAATTCATTGGGGCCTATTAGGCCTCGTTCAGGGTGGTTCCAACGAATAAGGGCTTCAGCTTTTGGTACTGATTTCCCATCAATTGAAAATATAGGTTGGTAATATAATTCAAATTGGTTTTTTACAATTGCAGTGCGTATCTCTTCTATCAGGCGACGCTTTTCTGTGGCTTTTTCTTCGATAGCATAGGAGAAAAACTCATAGCGATTCCGCCCTTTATTTTTAGATAAATACATCGCTTGATCAGCACGTCTAACGAGCTCTTCTACTGTTAAACCATCAGCAGGGAAAAACGTTAAACCTATGCTTGCAGTAACATAGACTGTTTCTTTTTTTATTTTAATGCTCTGCATTAAACTACTTTTTACAGCTTCGGCAATTTTTGATGCTTCATCAGGGCTACTTACACCCTCTAAAATTAATGTAAATTCGTCTCCACCTAAGCGTGCTACTGTATCTTTTGTTGTTATACAGCTTTGCAGCCTCGTTGCTACCTGGTGTAATAATAAATCACCGTAGTCATGTCCAAGGCTGTCGTTTACTTCTTTAAAACCATCTAAATCTATAAATATAAGTGCGAATTTCATTCCCTTAATACTTACTAAGCTTTGTAGTTTCTCGTAAAAATACCGTCTATTTGGTAAATCGGTTAACCCGTCTTGGTAAGCATATTGTTGCAACTGAATATTTGCATTTTCAAGTTCATTAGTACGAAGCCTAACTTGGTTTTCTAATGAGCTTTCTCTTTGCTCAATGTTGTATAGCATATCGTTAAAACAAGAAGTTAACTGTCCGACTTCATCTTGTGATAGTTGTTTAGCGCGTAAACTATAATCATGTGATGTGGTTATTTTACTGGCTGTTTGTGCTAAATATAAAATTGGGTTTAAAAATTTACGTCTTAATAAAAGCGACAAGATAAGACTAACCGCAAAGGTAAATACCATCAGGATCATTATAAACTTGGTATAAAAAGTGATTCTTTCTTTAATATAGCTGTCGTTAGCACGTATCTTTAATACACCATAATTATACATATCAAGTTGAAGTAAAGTATTAACCTCAATGCTTTGTTTTATTTCTTCATTTTCGGCTTGAGCAATAACAAGTTGTTCACCAGTCATACTCGTTACCATTATACTAATAACATCTGAGCGTATAAGTATTGGGTTTATAAGCTCTTGTACCGCATCTATATCATTAAACATAAGTGCAGTAGTTATATTGAGTGAAAGCATTTTAGACAGCGACCCCAGGCTTTCTATTTGTTCTTCTTTAGCGCTGGTGATTTCATAAGCACTAAATACAATGGTTACTGTAGCGGTTGATACAAGTGCGACACTCATTAAGATGAATAATAATTTTTTGCTCATTGTATTTAATGCAAATAGTTTTTTCATTGCATTACCTATCTACAACGCGTGCAAGTCGTAGTACTTTTGAACTCATAGTAATGCCTGCATCTTTAAGCTGTCGTGGTGCAATTTCAAAGCGAATTTTACCACTGGAAAGAAAGAATCTGATATGGCCGCCATTTTCAATAAATGAGTCTGTTTCACCAATGACCATAATATTTTTTAGATCTAAAGGAGTTATGTTTTGCCACTGAGCAAATGTATCTGAGGTGATAAATAGCATGTTACACGCAGATGTTGTGACTTCATCAAGAGTGACTAATTTATTATGCAAAGGTAATTTTTTTATAGTGCGATTTTTTAGAGCGGTGTTAGCCACATCAATAAAGTATTTATCAGGGCTACAAATAGTAAATTGATCAAGGGGTTCTAAATGAGAATCCCAGTGTCCAAAACGTGCAAAGTTATACAAGAAGCCTGCTTTTAGCATGTATTCTTTTTCAACAGCGTCAACGCTGGTACTTAAAAGTACCAAGGCTATTAAGCTTCTGTGAATTAGACTTCTTAATTTAATCATCTAATTAGCTTAGAAATTTGCTGAAATTGTAAACGTAATACATTCATCAATATAGTTTGGTAATGTATAGGTTTCGCGCGTATTACTGTATTCAATATGTGAACCTGAAAATAGGTTTTTACCCGAAACTGCAGTAGACCACACAGGAGTAGCCTGCCAATTCCAACTAATATCTAACGTTGTGTAATTATCAGTATTATATGCATTTGAGTTTACTGCTCGTAATGTCGCAAACACGTTATGGTTGGTTAAAAAAGAATAATCGGCTTTTGCAAATAACTGCCTGTTTTTAGAGTCATACCCGATAGCGGGCTCTACTCTAGGAGGTAAATCGTAGTTATAATCGGTGTAACTATAACCAAACTCAGTATTGAGATTATCAATTGGTTGCCATGATACTACTAAGTCGAGCCCTTTAGTGGTTGTGTCTGCTACAGATGCAAAGTCTAAATCTATACGAGTCATTGTTAGTGCTTGAAATACTTCTGGAATTCTCCCTGCTAGAAATAAATCAAGTATAGGAGTGAATTGTTCAGCATGCGTATTCATATCAATAACCGCTACGTTTTTAGCATCGGTATAATAAGTAGAAAGATCTAATGACCAATCGTTAGCAGTAAAACGGTAGCCTAATTCATAAGATAGATAGTTTTCTGATTTAACTTTGTCATTACCATTTAGGTAAGTTGCAATTCGGTAGTCGTCTATTTGGTCAAAGCCTGAACTTAAACCGGTAAGATCTTTAATTTCTGTACCATTAACTTTAAAGTTGTCGTTAAACTCAATTAATGTTGGTGTACGGACACTTCGCGATATTGCGCCCCAGGTAAGGTGGTTATCTACTGGTTTGTATATAAGTCTTGCTGATGGTTGATTTTCCCAGCCAGTTAAATCGTTATGATCAAGCTTAGTACCAACAATAAAGTCGAGAGTGTCAGGAGTCACATTGTATTGAGCTTGAACAAGTGCACCATATTGTTTGAGGCTATCAAAGTTTTTATCGCTATCTAAAAATACGCTTTCTGCGAAAGATATAGAATTGTATCGGTAGTTCAACCCCCAATCTAACTGTAGAGATTGATATATAAAATTCATTTGATAATCAATATCTATCGATTCAAAGTCTTCTTTAATATAATTTTGAGAACCATTTTTTTTAAGCCAAGAAATTTGTAGCATTTGATTCGCATCTGGCGACATTCTGTTTTCAAGGCGCGCCATTATACGCGAGTCTGTTCGCTTTAAATCATCTGAAAATGAAATATTTTCGTTGGTTTCATCGACAACACCTCGGTAGTTTTGGCCAAGTGTGGAATGAGTTACATCACCCTGGAGTAGTGCTGACCACTCATCATTAGGGGTAAAGTCAGCTCTAAAACCTAAAGAGTTTTGTTTGGTTGTGTCATTAGGGGGAAGTGAGATGCCTTTTTGGGATTCATTCGCATCTTTTAAGTGCCCATACACTCGGTAGCTGCCTATGTTACTTATATCACCACCGTAGCGAAGATTAGCATCAACATTTATTTGATTACCAGTTGTTACACTTGCGTGTCCACCGCGAGTATCAATACTATTTTTAGTAATGATATTAATAACGCCATTATTTGCGTTACTTCCCCAAAGTAATCCGCCTTGTCCGCGTATAACTTAAATACGTTCAATATCGTACAAAGGAACGTTGAGTGTTTCCCAATAAACAGCGGCAAACTTTGGGGTATATAAGCTTTGTCCGTCAATCATAACCAATAATTTGCTTGAAAAGCGAGAGGCAATGCCTCTTGAGGAAATAGCCCATTGATTGTTATCGAGCTGACGAACAATTAAACCCGGCACCATTTTTAGTGCTTCAGGTACTGATGTAGCACCAGATTTAGTAATTTGTTCTTTACTTAATACATAAATAGATGAAGCGGTATCAAATGCTGATTGTGCTCTTTTCATCGCAGAAGTTGCTTGCACATCCATACCCATTAAAGCATCAAGATCGAGGTCTTCATCTTCAAACGGCTCAGCCATTACAAGAGGGCACACAAAAAGTAATGGCCAAAATAAACGTTGTGATATTTTCACCCAAAAATCTCCTGCGCAATCAAAAAATCAAAAACAATGACTGTTTTTGTAATACATGTGATATCACACAATATTAACACACATTAACAGCGTAAAAGTATAAATGCGATTAAATCAAAACAACTAATTTTGTAGTAGTTAAAAAATAGAAATTACTGAGAGTTATATGGTTATATACTATTTAAAATTTAGTCTATTTTTGAAGGACTTCAAAGTATTTTGCGCTTATTGATTATTTAACTTTGCATATCATGCTTTTACAAGGGCGATATTAATTATACGTGCACGATTAATCTAACTTTGTATTAACTATTATTGTAATTTCAATTACCTTTGCTTTTATTAAAGGTATATAGAATACTTAAATTCGCTTGGTTTTGCTTTGAAGGCACCAAAGTATGGAAAAAAATGAATTAATTAATGTCGAAGAAGTACTCAATTTAATGCTTGATGCGGTATGCGTGGTAGATAAACAAGGCACATTTGTTTTTGTAAGCGCAGCATTTGAGCAAATTTTTGGTTATACGGCCGACGAAGTTGTAGGCAAAAAGATGATTAACTATGTTTACGAAGGTGATCATTACAAAACGCATAACGCCGTAACTTCGCTATTGTCTGGCGAAACGGTAAACCCTCGCTTCGAAAACCGTTGGATGAGAAAAGATGGTCAAGTAGTTCATATATTATGGTCTGTTCGTTGGTCAGAGCAACATCAAGTAAGAATCGCTGTCGCGCACGATATAACTGAACGTAAAGTAATGGAAGATCAACTCCATTACATGGCTCGGCACGATTTGTTAACTGGTTTGCCTAATCGCTCTTTATTGATGGAGCGATTTGAAAAAGTAATTATTAGTGCAACTACAAACAACACATTTTTTTCTTTACTGTTTATAGACATAAATGGCTTTAAAGCAGTAAACGACACCCACGGACACGAAACTGGCGATAAGCTTTTATGTGCTATAGCAAAAAGGCTCTCAGCGTCGGTTAGGCATTACGACACAGTAGGGCGTTTAGGCGGAGACGAATTTTTAATTATTTTAGATAACTTAAGTTCTAGCCACGAAACCGTCAGAATAAAAAATAAAGTCCTCACTGAGTTTAAAGCTGTCTTTAAGTTAGATGATGTACTACTAAATATTTCCCCCAGTATTGGCATTGCAAACTACCCAGAGCACGGACAAACAGATCATGAACTTATAAAATATGCTGATCAAGCTATGTACAAAAATAAACAACAAGGCTTAGATAACGTAACCTATTTACCTTAAAAAATCATGCTGAACTACCACCTTAGACAACTTACTTTCACAACGCCCTTTACTACAATACATTACTTAGCGCCACATTTTTAATAGCGGTTTTCCAGTGCTGCGTTAAAAATCTATAAATGCTCTTACAGCAGTTTGTAGGTAGTTCCTTGATAAATGAACTGCACAAGCTATGCCTGGTTGATAATGAAGGCAATTACCGTATAGGCAGTAATACATTTTTTACTAATGATGCAGGCGAAAGCAAGGTATCTGTCACTGATTATACAACCGCAATGGTTGATGAAGCGCAAAATGCGGCGCACGTTAGTAACCATATTAGTATTGCCTACTATATGGTTACTAATCAAAAGCGTTTGATTATTTAGATATAACAATACTGGCTCACAGGGCTAAAATAATTTAATCTGAGCGTATTAATTCTTATTAAATTATTTGCCTAATGAGCCTTCTTTTTTCTCTTGCGTTAGCAAGCCTTCCCGCTTTACCAGAGCCAGTTGCAAATAATGCTGTGGCTAAAGTTATTGTTAAAAATCAGCCCTACTTTTTAAGCTTTATGGGGCTGGGGGGCGCGATAAACAATACTCGTCAGTGCATAACAAAGTGTGGGCGCTTAAAGTTGGCGATTCACAGTGGCAATCTAAAACTGGTGTGCCTTCAAGCTTGCCATTAAAAGGGCGCTTAGCAAGCACCGCAGTCGGCTTAGGCGAGTACGCTTATGTGTTTGGCGGTTATACGGTAGCAGAGGATCATACTGAAGTTTCAAGCCCCGACGTATATAGGTACGACGTAATAAAAGATACCTACACTCACCTTGCTAGCACGCCAGTACCCGTAGACGATAGCGTCGCGCTGAACTACAAAGCGCGTTACATTTATCTAATTAGCGGTTGGCATAACGACGGCAACGTAAACTTAGTGCAAGTGTACAACACGCAAAATAATACATGGCAACAAGCCTCGCCATTTTTAGGTGAGCCCGTATTTGGCCAAGCCGCTGCAATTAGCGATAATACCATTGTTATTTGTGATGGCGTTAAAACACAAGCTAATCCTGATTCGCGTCGCTCGTTTGCAGGTGTAGCACAGTGCTTAAAAGGCACAATAGATTCAACTAACCCACAAAGAATAGATTGGCGTACCTTGCCACATCCAACGGGCACTGCTCACTACCGAATGGCAGCCACCAGCTATAATGGCAATATTTATATGATGGCAGGCTCTAATAACCCATACAACTACAGCGCAATAGGTTACGACGGTAAGCCTGCACCAGCAAGTGATCATGTTTGGCGTTTTAGTGTGGATAAAAACGAATGGCAGGTTTTATCACCGGCTAAAGTAAAAAGTATGGATCACCGTGGTTTACTTGAGCACAAAGGTGTTTTATACCGAGTTGGCGGTATTGATAATAACCAGCAAGTAAGTGCTAACGTACTCAGTTATAAGGTTGAAAAATGAACACCCTTTACATTACCGGCGCAGGAGTAAGCGCAGCCAGTGGTATTCCCACTTTTAGAGGTGAGGACGGTTATTGGACCATAGGCAGTAAAAATTATACGCCTATGGAAATGGCAACGCGCGCAATGTATCAAAACAACCCAAAAGAGTTTTTAGCTTGGTATTACAACCGTTTTGCAACGTATCGTAACCATGGCCCAAACGACGTACACCATTGGCTAAGTGACAAAAACCTAATTACTCAAAACATAGATGGGCTTGATGGCAAAGCGGGTAACAAAAATTACATAGCTATACACGGCAGGCTTGATCAAATGACCTTATTTCATGAGCAAGGTGAGCCAGTCACGCCACTTGCCACCCCGTGGGATAGCATAGACGAAAGCCGCCTTCAAGAATCTCTTTTTGAGCTATTTAATATTCAACACCAAACGCCTGAGCTTAATCATTCATTTAAGCCCTTTGTTTTATTATTTGACGAATACTACACCGATATTTACAGAATAAACGAAGCGCAACAGCGTATGCTCAACGCCGATAAAATTGTATTTATGGGTACCTCGTTTAGCGTAAATATTACGCAAATGGCAATTGAAATAGCCCGAAATTACGATATACCCGTTGAAGTTGTTGACCCTGAACCTGCACATATTTTGCACGCTAACGTCACATATAAAAAAATGAATGCATTAGATTACATTCAATCTAATTAAGAAGTGCTATATTTTAAAGGGATTGATAATGTTTTCTTAAATATTACAATCTCTTTATATAATATTAACGAGTCAAAAATGTTATTATTATCCTGATTATAACAATACTAAAGAGATCTGAATGAGCGACTTAACTGCAATAGCAAACTTGTCCATTTTACTTGTAGAGCCTTCAGAGGTTCAACAAAAAATAATAATAAAATCGCTTTTAGAAAGTGGTGTAAAACAAGTTGAAACTGCATCTACACAAACACAAGCGCTTAGCTTATTAGCAAGTTATCACCCTGATCTAGTTATAAGCTCTATGTATTTATCTGACGGGACAGCCGATTCACTATTGCAAGAAATAAGATCAAACCCTATCACCGAGCATCAACCTTTTATGCTTATATCGAGCGAGCGTAATAAAAAATACCTTGAGCAATTACGCCAATCGGGTGTCCTAGCTATTTTGCCTAAGCCTTTTAGCGCAAAAGCCATTACCCGCGCACTCAAAGCAACCCTCGATATTATAAGCGAAGAAGAAGTAGAACTTGATCATTTTGACGTAACGCTGCTGCGAGTTTTAGTGGTAGACGACAGCCGCTTTGCGCGTAAACACATAATACGCGTACTTGCGGGTATGGGAATACCTGCACCAATAGAAGCTGAAAACGGTAAAGAAGCTATTGAGCACTTAAACAACCAACCGTTTGACTTAATAGTAACCGACTACAACATGCCAGAAATGGACGGACGGGAACTAACAGAAGCCGTTAGAAGCTCAAATAGCTACTCACATATTCCTATTTTAATGGTGAGCTCAGAGGCAAACGACACTCACCTAGCTAATATTGCTCAAGCGGGAGTTGATGCTATTTGTGATAAACCGTTTGAACCGGCCACAGTGCGAGAATTATTGTTTAAAATAATGTCTTAAAAGTTAGTACAAGCGTAGGACGGTTATTATTTGGCCTACGCTCATCTTTAAAATACATTTACTATTACAGTTTTCCTAATCTATAAATGAGTAATGCCGTTTTTTTAATGTTTTTATCAAGGCTGGTTAAATCGGCTGTTTCGTTTTTAGTGTGCGCACCGCTGCCCATCAAGCCTAAACCATCAAGTGCCATATCAACATGGTTTGCCGCAAACGAAATATCAGCCGCACCTGCATTGCGTGGATTGGCGGCTACTACTTTGTTGAAGCCTAAGTCGTGGCTTGCGTCGCTGTATAATTCTAATAGCTTTTTATTGCCATCAGTTAATGCCATTGGCGGATAACCATCTTCAAAAATAAGCTCTGCTTTACTGCCATCTAAGTTTTTAGCCACAATTTGTAGCATAACCCTTTTAGCGCTTTCTACCTGCTTTGGCGAAAGTGCGCGTAAATCACCTGCAACATGCACGGTTTGTGCAATTACATTGCTTTTACCAAACGCCGTTGCTGACGAGTTAGCACTGTCGTAGTCGGCATTGGTACCGCCCACAATAAGCCCTGGGTTAAATGTTAAATTAGGTTGCGTGGCAAGTTGCTCTCTAAAATCATTTAAAATGCGTGATGCTTCGTAAATAGCGCCATAACCAACGCTTTCGCTAAATATTTGTGACGAATGCGCTGCATTTGCCGTTACGTTTAGCGTCCAGCCGGTATAACCACGGCGCGCCGCCATAGCAGTTTTTATATTGTTATCGCCATTTTCATAGCCAAGCGCTACGTCAGCCCAAATTGCCGCATCAACAATAGCTTGTTTAGATAAGCTAAGCGGGCGACCGCTGCTTTCTTCATCGCCAGTCAGCAATACTTTTATGCTTACATTTTCGAGTAAATTAAGGGCTTGTAAGCTTTTAAGTGCGGTAATTATTATCGTGTTACCGCCTTTCATATCGGCAACGCCTGGGCCACTGGCTCTATCGGCATCAAGTTGTTTGTAGGTAGTAAAGTTATCGTTTTTGGCAAATACCGTATCTAGATGGCCGATCATCAGTATTTTTATTGCATCGGGATCATTACTCTCATGGGTTGCTAATACATGCCCTGCGCGGTTAAACGCACTCCCATCCAGCCATTTTACTTTAAAACCAATGGCCTTAAGTTGCTCGCTTGTCAGCGCGCCTACTTTTTTTACACCTTCAATATTAAGCGAACCGCTATTAATATTTACGGCTTGCTCTATTTCTTTAAGTGCTTGAGGAATATTTTTATCGACCTGTTTTACTATTTCACGCTCATTTTTATCAAGCGCAGCATGGCTTGTAAGCGACAGGGTACTCGCAAGGGTAAAAATAAGTGCATGGCTAAATTTTAAAAATGACATAACAGCATAATAAGTGAGACATAAGAATATTTAATATGAAGTAAAAATACACAGGATTCAATAGAAGGTGATTGTGATTTTTAACTAATTTTATAAGTAATAACGAGTTACAAGTTTAAGGGCTATGGGGTGTACGCATTATTGGTTTAAACACAGATATTTAAAATATAACCTTTTAACTAATAATCAAGCTGTATAACTAAACAACGATTTGTCTGATATTACTGATCTCCACCATTTTAGGGTTTTGCTACATTTAGAAAAGGTAAGGCGAAGCTAACTATTTGTTTACAGGAGTTTATTATATGGTTAGTATAAAGTAGGGATATTTACTGCTTTGCAAAATGACCAATGTCTTAGGTTGAATTGTTGGAAACTCACTGTAAATGGAGTAAATTTTAAATGGTAAGTGATTTTGAAGACATGGAGAGTGACTCAGTTATTAAAGAGCGAAATAGAAGGCTTCATTATCAAAAAGCTGTTTTAGAACGGATTGAGCAAAGAAGCAAAAGGCAACGCGTTTACTTACTTCTTCTTTTATTGCCTTTACTTTCGATAATGACATCTCTTTCTCTGATATTAATAGAGGAAAAAAAGTTCGTAGAAAAAATAGTTCTTCAGAAAGACCTTGAAGAAATAATAGTGAATGGAGGCGATTTAGAAGCGATAAGGCATGCTTCAAGAACTCAATCAACAGAAATGCACTAAAAGTCATTTTTTCTAATAGAGATGATTATTATAACGTGGATATACCGTTGTCGGTTGTATTAAGTGACATAAGGGTGAATGCATTTAGAAAATCCAAGCAAGATATTCTGCCAATATTAGAGCCAATTATTAGTGAATATGAAGAAATTAACCCATTCGATAAACTTCAAGTTGGACAAAAAGACTACTTCGAAAATATTAGAATTAAAACAGGTGACTCATATCCAGATATAGTAAATGACATAAATAATCTGGCTGACGAGCTACATGAGAAAAATATATTAGTAGATGAATATCTGGGGGATTCAAAAATGTCATTTTGGATATCAATTATTGCTGTTGTTCTTTCGCTTATTATAGGTGGTTACCAAATATTTTCTGCTAGACCAAATGCAATGAAAAAATTATTCTTAGATGTCATTAGTGATCAAGGTGTTACATCAAGTAAAAGCTCTAACAAGTAAAGAAAGTCGGATGCTGAAAAACGCGCTAATGGATCAAGGCCAAATTTATGAGGAGTATTTAATCAAATGACACCACCTAGAGTATTTATTTCTTATTCTCATGACTCTGCTGAACACAAAAGTTGGGTTTTAGATTTTGCTACTACTTTACGAAGTCGTGGAATTGATACAGTTCTCGATCAGTGGGATTTAAGGCCAGGCGATGATCTGCCACACTTCATGGAAACTGAATTAGATAAATGTGATTACGTTATTATTGTGTGTTCAGAAACTTATGTTTCAAAAGCCAATGCAGGTAAGGGAGGGGTTGGTTATGAGAAAATGATAGTAACAGCCTCACTGCTGCAAAGAATTGATAGCAATATTATTATTCCTGTAGTTCGTCAGTCATCTTCACCGACCCTCCCTACTTTCTTGCGATCAAAGCTTTATATAAACTTTTCTAATGACTCAGAGGTTGAATATTCACTTGATGAGTTGTTGAGGACTCTTCTTGATGCCCCTTTGTATGAGAAACCTGAAATAGGAACAAATCCATTTAGGCCATTGCAGGGGTCTAAGCCTGATAGAACCGCAGACGGCGTAAAAGCATCAATGGTCGTTTTATCTAAAGCATTTGAAAAGAGTCAATATGATGACTTAAGCATTGGGGAAATTAAAAATTTCAGTGACATGCATCGGCTAAAATTAGAAAGGTATTTGAGTCAAGCTGAATCAATGGGGTTAGTTAAGTCTGATATACTTAATAAATATTCGGTCACTAGCGATGGGTATGATTATCTAGTTAGTCACGGAATCATAGATTCATAACAGAACGTTTAAATATACAATACCTTTGCTTCATTTTTGACTACCAGCATCTAACCCAAACAAAACACAATCAACCATCAGGTTTAACGCATTAGCATTAAACCTGATAGCCAAAATCTACCAAGCTACATTTAATTAGTTGGCATTAAATAGATTTCTCGTACGCTGTTGCGCTGGTTTGCTTCAATAGCAAACAGTACAGCGTCGGCTACATCTTGTGGGTCGAGTTTATCGGGTTTTGCCTCATCAAAAAACGGGGTGTTTACCATACCTGGTGCTATGGTGGTACAGCGGCCATTCCACTCACTCATTTCCTCAGCTAAGTTTTGTCCAAAGCCATAAGCAAACCATTTAGTTGCACCGTAAATAGAGCCGCCAATTGGCTTACGGCCAGCAGCAGAGCTGGTTAATATAAAGTGACCTTTATTTTGGCGTAAATGCGGCAGGGTTAGTTTTGCAGTCCACAGTAGGGCTTTAATGTTTATGTCGATCATGGTTGACCACTCATCCGGATCGCCTTTTTCGGTGCCAGCGGTTGAAACGCCCATGCCTGCGTTAGCAAAGGCTACATCCAAACGGCCAAACTTTTCAATGCCTTTTGTTACTACGTTTTCAAGTGCGGTAAAGTCTGTGGCATCTGCAGCTACGCTAAGTGCGTTATTTGAGCCTAATGATTCAACTAATTTAGTTAATTTGTCTTCGCTTCTGGCGGTTAAAATGACTTTGTGGCCATTGTTAACCAGCGTTTTTGCGGTTGCTTCGCCAATACCGCTTGAAGCACCTGTAATGAGGACTATTTTTTCTTTCGCCATGATTATTTCTCCTATGTTTACATATTCAAAATTATGAGAATAGTTTTACTAATGAGTGGGTCTTAAATGTATTTCTCTGATGTTATTACGCTGATTTGCCTCAATGGCAAATAGCACAGCATCGGCAACATCTTGCGGGTATAACTTGTCAGGTCTTGCTTCATCAGTAAAAGGGGTATTTACAGCGCCAGGGGTGATGGTTGTACAACGCCCATCCCATTCACTAATTTCTTGTGCTAGGTTTTGAGAAAAACCATAAGTAAACCATTTGCTTGCACCGTATATAGAGCCTTTAACAGCTCTGCGACCAGTTGCTGAGCTAGTAATAATAAAGTGTCCTTTGCTTTGGCGTAAATGCGCAAGCGTTAGTTTTGCAGTCCACAGTAGGGCTTTAATGTTTATGTCGATCATGGTGGACCACTCATCGGGGTCGCCTTCTTCAACCCCTAAAGTGTCTAGCCCTTTACCTGCATTAGCAAAGGCAACATCTAAACGACCAAATTTTTCAATGCCTTTAGCAACAACGTTTTCAAGCGCGGTAAAGTCGGTTGCATCTGCGGCTACGCTAATGGCGTTATCTGAGCCCAACGGCTCTACTAATTCAGTTAATTTATCTTCGCGTCTAGCGGTAAGTATTACTTTATGGCCATTGTTAACCAGCATTTTTGCGGTTGCTTCGCCAATACCACTTGAAGCGCCGGTTATGAGTACTATTTTCTCTTTTCCCATAGATAACCTCTTTTGTGAACATTGAAAGCTTAAAATAACCATACCAATAAACGATTAACCTATATTGAATAGGCGCTATAAATTAGCCGTAAATAGGCGGGCTTTACGTATCAAAAACCATAGTTTTAACGGTATTTTTAAAGTTGAAATAAGTGATTAAAAAAGATAGGTTTAAATTTTTTATTCTATATACTCGCGCCACTTCTTTTGAAGTCGGTTTTTATTAGATTTAACCATTATTTTGCTGAGTTTCAGCCACATTTATCGGAACAAACATGAAAGATAAACTTTTAGCGTTTTGGCAAAGCCATTCAGAAACAATCATCACTTTAGGATACAAAGTGATTTTAGCGTTGGTGATTTTAATTGCGAGTGCCTTAATTGCACGCTCGGTTAAAAAAGCGATTAAAAACTCTAAATCGCCATTAAAAAGGGTAGATAGTACGCTACTCCCGCTTTTATCGAGTATTGCTGGTTATTTAGTTTATATAATTGGTGGGCTATTTATTTTAGATATTTTTGGCGTTAATACGGCAAGCTTAATTGCGCTAATGGGTGCTGCTGGTTTAGCGATTGGTTTAGCCCTTAAAAATACGCTGAGCAATATTGCTGCGGGTATTATGCTGCTAATACTCAGACCTTTTAAAATAGGCGACTTTGTTGATGCCAGTGGCACGCTTGGTACTGTGAGTGAAATAAACTTGTTTACCACTATTTTTAAAACCACCGACGGTCTTTATATAGCATCGCCTAACGGCAAAGTGTGGGGTGGCAATATTAAAAACTTTACCCGTAATGGCAAAAGACGAATGGATATAGTGGTGGGTATTTCGTATGCCGACTCTATTGACGTTGGCTTAAATGTACTTAAAGAATTAGCCGCATCAGAGAGCCGATTACTCGCAGAGCCTGCACCTAAAGTAATGGTGACATCAATAGGCGAAAGCGCAGTGAACATTCAATTACGTGCGTGGGCTGTTAATGGTGATTATTGGCAAACTGTGTGGGATTTAAATAAACGTGTTAAAGAAGCTATTGAAGGCGCAGGGCTGAGTATTCCGTTTCCGCAGCGTACGCTGCATATATCCGAGTCGATGGCGTCGGCAATAACGGTAAGTAAAGACGTTTAAATATGTATTAACATAAGCATAAACACAAATAAAAATAGCGAGCCTTGGCTTAATGCAGATCGTTTAAGCTAATTGAACGATCTTTCAAAGGGCTCATAATAGGCTACAACAGAAGTTGTGGCCTATTTTTATGTCTGAATTTATTAAAGAATTACACCTTACTACTGAGTTTTGCCAAGATCGCGATATTGATTCGTTCACTAAGCACATTCCCCTCGAGTGGATTGAAGAAGCTGTTACCCAAACAGGAAGAGCCTCTGTACGCAAACGACGCTTCCCCGCCGAACAAGCCGCTTGGCTTGTGTTAGGAATTGGCTTATTAAGAAACCGCTCAATATCTGAAGTCTGTGACAAACTAGAGCTCGCTTTTCCTGACGCTAAAGGAGAGCTTCCACCATTGGCGACCAGCAGTATTATAAAAGGGAAAGAAAAGCTAGGCGCAGCGCCTATGAAACACCTTTTTAAACATACAGCAACGCAGTGGGAGCAGTCGCAAATTTTTGATGACGTGTGTGGTTTAAAGCTGCTAAGCGTTGACGGTACACAATTTAAAACCCAAGATACACCGAGTAACCGTCATTTTGGCTATGCTCAATCGACAACGAACTTCCCCTCAGTACTTGCTGTGACCTTGATGTCGACAAGAACGCATTTAATATCCGATGCAGCGTTTGGCCCCATTACTCAAAGTGAAATTCATTACGCTCAACAGCTTGTTGGCTCAGCACCTGAACATTCACTAACTCTATTTGATAGAGGTTTCTTTTCGGCTGAACTATTCACAAGCTGGCAAGGTGTTAGCGAAAACCATCATTGGCTTACGCCCATCAAAAGTAAAATGCGCTATGAAATAACGGAATCATTTAGTGATTACGACCACTTAATAACAATGCCTATTTCGCCACAAGCTAAAAAATTAGCTCCTTACCTAGGTGACACATGGCAAGCAAGACTTATTCAAATTCCGACACCTAAAGGTGAAATAAAAGGGTTCATCACCTCATGCGCCTGTCCAGAAAAGTACCCGCTAAAAGCGCTACTCGATGTTTATTGGCAACGATGGGAAATAGAGCGAGGATATGGTGAGCTCAAGCAATATCAATTATCTAATAAGCCAGCGCTACGGAGCTTGAAACAGGAAGGTATTTATCAAGAGCTCTGGGGTATTCTGACGTCATACAATATCGTGAGACTTGAGATGGCAGAGATGGCTAAAGCCCATAAAGTGGAGCCATTACGCATCAGTTTCATAAACGCATTATACCTAATACAAGACGAGTTTTTATGGTGCTCAGGTCGAAGCCCCGGGACAATCCCTAAAAAGCTAAAAGAACTACGTGAAAACGGTAAACGGCTAATATTACCGGAGAAAAGAAAGCGAAAAGCTTATCCGCGAACGGTGCTCGCAAAGACACAAAAATATCCAGTTAGGTATAAACGAAAAAACGCCACTCGTTCTTAAACGAGTGGTGTTAAGCCTTGGCTCGCTATTTTTGTATTAGCCTTTGTGTTAACTGAGGTATTAACCTTCTAATTGAAAGTCGTACACTGAGCCTAAATTTAGTAGCTGCGTTAGCTCATCAAGTGCTTGGTAGCTTTCAGTTAATAGGGCTGAATCTGCAAAGTCACTTGCGCCTAATTTGTCGCGGTAGTTACGTTTTGCCCAGTCACACAGTTGTGTGTATTTAGTATCAGTTAAAATAACCTCAGGGTTTACTGCAGCAAGTTCTTGCTCGTTAAGGGCTACACGTAAACGCAAGCAAGCTGGGCCGCCGCCATTTTGCATACTTTGGCGTAAATCAAAAAACTGTACTTGGTTTACTGGGTTATCAGCCATGATCATTTCTTCAATGTAGGCGTTAACCGCGCTGTTGCGTTTACATTCTTGTGGTGCCACTAACAGCATTGAACCATCTTCAAGGCTCACTAGCTGGCTATTAAATAAGTAACTACTTACAGCGTCGGTAATGCTTACTTTATCGGTAGGTACTTCAATAATATAAAATTCTTTATTGCCCAGATACGCTTCGCGAATATCTTGCAGTGCCAAAGCTTGGTTTAAAAATGCTTGCTGGTGGCACAGTAATACGTTGGCGTTACCTACTGCAATTACATCGTTATGAAACACACCTTGGTCTATTACGTCTGGATTTTGCTGTAGTAAAATTTGGCTTGAATCTTTTAAGTTATGTAAGCGACAAATTGCTTCTGAGGCTTCGAGTGTTTGCCTTGCAGGAAATTTAGCTGGTTTTGGTAATTGGCTATTAAACGCGCTGGCACCAAATACAAACATTTCAAGGCCTTGCTCGCCGTGGCTGTCACAAAAACGAGTATGGTTTGCTGCACCTTCGTCGCCAAAAAAGCCTTGGTCTGGCAAATGGGTATGGTGCGCAAAGTATTTGTCATTGTTAAACATAGCTTTTAATAAGCGTGTAGTGGTTGCAGGCTCTAATGAACGATGAAACTTATTATTTAAATTAGCTGAAGTAAAATGTACTTTGCCGTCGGTTGTATCAGGAGATGGCGATACCGTAGCGGCATTGGCTGTCCACATTGCAGACGCTGAATAACACGCGCGTAATAAAATAGGATCTGCTTTAAATGCTTTGTGAATTACTTGTGCATCGTTACCGGTAAAGCCTAAGCGGCGCAGTACGTTTAAGTCGGGGCGCGCATGAGGGGCAAATACACCTTGAGTTAGGCCTTTGTCGTGCATGGCTTTCATTTTTTCAAGGCCTTGAAGCACAGCCTCTTGAGGATTTGAAAAGCTTGCTGCGTTATTTAACGAGGCAACATTACCATACGATAAACCAGCGTAGTTGTGAGTAGGGCCAACTAAGCCATCAAAATTAACTTCCAAAGCGTGCATACACGTTCCAACTAAAATTTTTCAACAGGGTGCAACAATACAACGCAATAGGGTTGCTTGCAAAGTTATAAACGCAGTGTTTTTACTAATTTTTTTGATGTTTTTAAATGTGGAGTTTATTACAAGGGGGTTGTTTTTATATTGAACGATTAATTTGAAGTTTAATTAAAATGTACACATAAATTTCATAGTGTGCAAAAGCTTAGCCTAAAGTAGGTTTATACATTTAAGCTTTATGCCAAGCCTTTACACAATACGATGCTACTTAACATAGGCGCGTTCTTTATCAGCGGTAGTGCGGGTATTTGTTGGATCATTAACTTGCCAAACGCTAATGTCTAAACGCCATAAAAGGTAAAGGGTATGGTGTAAATTGAACATGGTTTTTCCTTGGTATTTTCACTGAACACATCAGTTTATAGGAAGAAGTATGCCAACATTAACTTGAATATTTTATGAATAGAAATCAGGTGTTTAGTATTTAAGTGTAAATACATACTTAAGGATTAGCACCAAAGAGGTGAAGTATTACTAAAATATGCACCAACGTGGTGTGTTTTTAACAAAAAGCCCTGCAATTATTAGGTCACTTAAATGTGCAAGGCTTTTTAAAAAATGTAGTCACTTAAAAAGTAAATTAACGGCCTACTTTTCCTTTTACTAAAGGCTCGAACGACATTACTTTAAACTTACCGTGGCTTTGATTTTTGCCATTATTAAGTACAGGCGAATTATGTAAATCGTCAACGGTAAAGTATATTTTATGATCGGCTCCGTAACTAAAACCATCAGGCCAGCTTAAGCGTTCGTCTTTAAATAATACTTCGTAGTCGCCAGTGGGTTTAACTACGCCAATTGCGCCATTGGTTATGTCGGTTACATATACGTTACCGCCGCCATCAACAATAATACCGTCTGAAATTGGCTTAGTGCCGTAACGCGTAACTTTGTCTTCAAGTGCTTTAGCCCAAAGGCTCTCGTTATTTATAGCGCTGGTGGCAATGCGGTAAACCGACGTGCCCGACATAGATCCAAAGTAAAGCCAGTCTTCGTTAGGGTCAAGCGTAATAGGGTTAACACCTAAGCGGGCAGGTTGTCCGCCAAGGCTCATTGTGCGCCCATCAATAACCATATCGATATTTTCGGCAGTGGTGTAATGGCTATTTTGTAATACTCTGCGTGCGACACCTGTTTTAAGGTTTACCGTAATAATAGCGGCTTGGCTGCCTTGGGCTGTATCGGCAATGTATACAACGCCATGCTTATTATCGATGACTAAATCGTTTAAAAACGAGGTGTCGGTAATGGTTGGTTTAGCCAGATAAATAATTTTATGCAGTTGCTCTTTATTTGTATCCCAACCTACTAAGCGACCAGCGTGATCGGGCCCTGAAGTGTCGAGCATCCATAAAACGCCATCGCTTGATACGTTTATGCCAAGCACATCGTAAAAACCTTTACCGTTATTGTAAGCGTATGCCCACTCTTCATTAGGGTAGGGCTTGGTTGTACCATCGCTTAAAAGCTCCATAATTTTTTGCTTTTGGCCAAAAAAACCATGCACAGATAAAAACTTTCTGCCCGATGGGGTAATAGCAATGTTGCCCGGTGGGTGCTGCGCATCAAAAGTGGCTACTGTTTTTAAATCAGCATTTTGGTTAGCAGTATTAGCAGATACGGCGTTGCTACCTAAAAGTGCCGTGCTACACGCCGCAGCTAATAGTAATTTTTTAATATGAGTCATTTTAAAACCTTTTAAAACACGTTTATTGTTTAAAAATTAAGAGCCTAATCGGCTAAGTCGTTTACTACTAAATCGAGCAGCTGCATCAACTGCTTCGCTTGTGTTGCATCTACACTATCAAATTTACATAAAATATTTTTAGGAATATCGGCTGCTTTTAACTTAAGCGATTGGCCATGCTGAGTTAGCTGCACTAGGCGTTTGCGTTTGTCGTGCTCATCTTTAATAACAGCCAGTAATGATTTGTCGCTCATTTTTTTGAGTATTTGGGTCATTGCACCGCCGTCTATCGCGGTTTTATCTATTAGCCCTGCAATTGTTATTTCGTCTTGCTCCCACAGCGCCATCATTACTACGTATTGCGGGTAAGTTAAATTTAGCGCGTTTAGAGGCTCGCGATACGCACGCGCAATGCTGTTAGATGCCATGTATAACCGATGACATAACTGATTTTTTAACTTTAATTGCTCAAACGCCATAACGTTATCCTTTATTTCGATACATGCTATTTTAATTTGCATGCAAAATATTTGCAATCTCTAATTACTTGATCTATTATTTTGCACACAAACTAAATTGATTGATATTTTAAAACTTTGGAGTTCATTATGAATGTATTACAAAACGTAGCTTACACAGCAAAAGCAACTGCAACTGGCGGCCGTGAAGGCGTAGCTAAATCTGATGATGGTCGTTTAGATGTAAATTTATCAACACCTAAAGGTTTAGGCGGAGACGACGGACAAGGCACTAACCCAGAGCAATTATTTGCCGCAGGTTATGCAGCATGTTTTATTGGCGCACTTAAATTTGTAGCAGGTAGCGAAAAAATAGATTTACCAAGCGACACGCATATTGACTCACAAGTATCTATTGGTGCTATTGAAGGCGGTTTTGGTATTGCGGTAAAACTTGCTGTGTCACTAGGTGATATGGATAAAGCTGCAGCGCAGGAGCTTGTAGATAAAGCGCACCAAGTATGCCCATATTCAAACGCAACACGTGGCAATATTGAAGTAGAGCTTTCAGTTATTTAATAACTAAATAAAGAAAAGTTATAAAAGCACACAACGACAATTAGTCGTTGTGTGCTTTTTTGCGTTTAAGGCATAAAAATTAAATATACGATAAAACGTATATTCACTATTCCATATGTTGTTATTTTGTTTTATTGTGTATGCATAAGCACAGTGAGGACAGTATGGAACAATTCAACCCACTTCAATTTTATAAATGCCTAGCGGACGATACACGTTTAAAATCAATGCTGCTAATTAGCCACGAAGAAGAGCTGTGTGTATGCGAGCTTGTTGCTGCACTTAAATTAAGCCAACCTAAGGTATCTCGCCATTTAGCACAGTTAAGACAATGCGGATTATTAAGCGGCCGTAAACAAAATCAATGGGTGTACTACAGTATTAACAAAGCACTGCCAGAGTGGGCTAAAAATGTATTAACGCAAACGCTTACTGCTAACTCTTCATTTTATCAAAACGATTTAACGCGCTTAAACGCTATGGGTAATCGCCCTGAACGTGCAGCTAGCTGTTGTAACTAACTAATAAATTAACTTATTAAAGGTATTTAATTATGACTATTAAAGTAGGTATTAACGGTTTTGGCCGTATGGGACGTTTAACACTGCGTGCAGCAGTTGATTGGCCAGAAATAGAGTTTATTAAAGTAAATGATGCAGCGGGCGATGCTAAAACACACGCACATTTAATTGAGTTTGACTCAGTACACGGACGCTTAGCGCAGCAGGTTACTAGTGATGATAATAGCTTTAGTGTGGGTAAACACACGATTGCAGTTACCAACAACAAAACCATAAATGAAACTGATTGGTCAGATTGCGATGTAGTAATAGAGGCCAGCGGTAAAATGAAAACCACTGAGCTATTAAATCAATATTTAGCGCAAGGTGTTAAGCGTGTTGTGGTAACAGCACCAGTAAAAGAAGACGGTATTTTAAATGTAGTAATGGGTGTAAACGATGACCTATATAACCCAAGTGAGCATAAAATTGTTACTGCCGCTTCTTGCACAACTAACTGTTTAGCGCCAATAGTAAAAGTACTCCAAGAAAAAGTGGGCATTAAACACGGCTCAATGACCACTATTCACGACATTACTAATACTCAAACTATTATAGATGCACCCCACAAAGACCTACGCCGTGCACGTTCGTGCGGTACTAGTTTAATACCAACCACAACAGGTAGTGCAACGGCTATTACGCATATTTTCCCTGAGCTTAAGGGGAAATTAAACGGCCATGCTGTGCGTGTACCTCTTACTAACGCGTCAATTACCGATTGTGTTTTTGAGCTGGAGCGAGGTGTTACACAAGATGAAGTAAACACTTGGTTTAAAAACGCTGCAAATAACGAGCTAAGAGACATTTTAGGCTACGAAGAAAGACCGCTTGTATCTATAGATTATAAAACAGATCCACGTAGTTGCACCATAGATGCGCTTTCAACTATGGTAATTAACAACACTCAGCTTAAATTATACGCTTGGTATGATAACGAGTGGGGTTATGCAAACCGTACCGCTGAGCTAATGCTTAAAGTTGCACAAAGTGATGTGGTTTAATCTCGTTTAAAAAGGTTTAAATTCATGCTTGCGCAGTTGGTTAACTTACCGAGTTCTATAAAACAATATTTAATAATTACCGGTAATTACTGGGCATTTACTTTAACTGATGGTGCATTGCGCATGCTGGTGGTGCTGTACTTTCATCAGTTGGGTTATGGCGCATTTGCGATCGCCATGTTGTTTTTGTTTTATGAAATATTTGGTGTAACCACCAATTTAGTAGGTGGTTGGCTTGGGGCACATTTAGGGTTAAACAAAACCATGAATGTAGGGCTTGGGCTACAGCTTGTAGCTTTGGCCATGCTTTGCGTTCCTGGAGATTGGCTAACCGTTGCCTATGTTATGGCAGCGCAAGCACTGAGTGGCATAGCTAAAGACTTAAATAAAATGAGCGCAAAAAGCGCCATTAAGTATTTAGTACCACAAGACGATGCAGGGCAAAGTCAATTATATAAATGGATTGCCATACTTACCGGCTCTAAAAATGCTTTAAAAGGGGTGGGCTTTTTTTTAGGCGGCTTATTACTAACTGTATTTGGTTTTGTGGGGGCATTAATAAGTCTAATTATTTTACTTAGTGTTGCTTGGGTTATTAGTTTAATTTTTTTAAAAGGCGATATTGGTAAAGCTAAAAACAAACCTAAGTTTAAAGAATTATTTTCTAAATCGCGGGCAATCAACTTACTTAGCGCAGCGCGTTTATGCTTGTTTGCGGCGCGCGATGTATGGTTTGTGGTTGCATTGCCGGTTTACTTAGCCGCTCAGTTTAACTGGGATCACTGGTGGGTAAGCGGCTTTATGGCTTTGTGGGTAATTGCTTATGGATTGGTGCAGTCGCAAGCACCGCGTATAACAGGGCAAAGTGATTCAAACTCACATTCAGTCAAAAAAGCATATTGGTGGGTTGCTCTATTAAGTGGCGTAACTGGCATTTTAGCGTTGTTGATGCAATTTGATGTAGCGGTACATTTTACGCTTGTAATCGGCTTACTTATTTTTGGTGGTGTATTTGCTGTAAATTCATCGCTGCATAGTTACTTAATAGTAAGTTTTGCTAAAAACGATGGGGTATCACTCGACGTTGGCTTTTACTACATGGCTAACGCGATAGGGCGTTTGCTTGGTACGGTGCTTTCTGGCTGGGTTTTTCAAGTATATGGGCTTAGTGCGTGTTTATGGGTAAGTGTATGTTTATTAATTGCAGCCTCAATTACAACGGCACGTTTAGCTAAACTTTAAAAAACTCAACGTATTGTATTAAATTCAATTTGTTTAACGATATTCATAGCTTCATTGATTAGATCTACTAAACTGTATCAGTAGTTTTAATTTAAAGGGTGTGATGAATGCGAGAAATATCGCTAGCAAAAAAATTACTGTGGCTTACTGTCGGAAGTATATTTATTACCGTATTGGTGCTTTCGAGCATTTTATGGTGGCAGTTATCTGCAAGTAATGAAGAGCTTGCAAGCAAGTCAGAAAATTATATTGTTGCTGAAGTAGAAGAGAAGTTAAATGCGAATGCCGCAATATATGGTGAAAAAATAGCGGGCTTTATTAACGAAGCTTATCGAGTACCATACTCTTTAGCCGCTTTATTAGGTGATACCGCAAAAAGCGAAACCCTTAGCCGCGATACGGTAGTAAGTATAAATCGCTCTATTTTAGAACAAAACACATTACTCTCATCTATCTACTCTCAGTTTGAACCAAACGCGTTTGACGGGCAAGATTCGAGCTTTAACAAGGGCTATAAACACTCTGTTGATGGCGATGGTACCTTAGAAGTTTATATAACACGTGATCTAAGTGGGGCTATTGAGCAGCAAAAAGTAGCTAATGCTGCCGATAAATATATAACCTCTTTAAACGAATTTGGTATTCGCGAAGCGCATTGGTACTTATGTGCAAAAGACACGCTTAAGCCTTGTATTATGGAACCGTACTTATACGAAATTCCATCAGGCGATTCAGTAATGCTAACTTCGTTAACCGTGCCTATTTTAAAATCGGGTCAGTTTATTGGTTTAGCGGGTGTTGATTTAACGCTACCTACTTTTCAAATAATGACTGAGGAGCTTTCTAAGCAGCTTTATAATGGCCAAGCCAAAGTAACCGTGCTTAGCGATATTGGGTTAGTTGTAGGGAGCAGCCATTATAAATCTAAATTAGGACGCCCATTTAAAGAAGCCGTGAGTTCTGACTTGTTTAAAGAGCTTGAAAAATTTAAGGGCCAAAAAGGCATATTTAAAACATCGTCTGAGTACTTAGTTAATTACCCTATAAATATAAAGCTAGCTAACACAGACTGGTCTTTAATTATTGAAGTACCAAGTAACTTAGCTTTAGCTGGCCCTAATGCTTTATCGCAAGATATGACTGACACAGCAAACGACTTAGGCGCAATGATTTTAATTACAGGTGCCGTTATTGCCGTTATTGCTTTTTTAATAATGAAATTTGTTATTGGTAGTGTGGTTGCACCTCTTCAACAAATTCAACAACGCGTAGATAACCTTGCAAGCTCAGAAGGAGATTTAACGCATACCCTTCATGTTGAAACACATGCAGAGCTCATTGCTTTAGCGGGGGGCTTTAATGCCTTTTTATCAAAGTTACGTATTTTAATCACAGAGCTTAAAGATGTATCTGATCAAACCAAGCAACAAGGTGAGATAGCGCAGCATATTGCTATTGATACCAAACATAATGTGCAATCGCAATTTCAAGAAATTGAAAGTGTGGTAACGGCTATGAACGAGATGAGTGCTACAGCACTCGAGGTTGCCAGAGCATCAGAGCAATCAGCCCAGCAAGCCGATGAAATAAATAGTTTGGTCGTAAGCAGTGAGTCAAGCTTATCGTCAGCGATGACGCAAGTTAAAACAATGTCTGAAGAAATTAAAGAAGCTAACCAAGCCGTTGAAAAAGTAGCTTCGCGTAGTAAAGATATAACGCAAATATTAGATGTAATTCGTACTATTTCAGAACAAACAAATCTACTAGCACTCAATGCCGCCATTGAAGCAGCACGCGCTGGTGAACATGGCCGAGGCTTTGCAGTTGTTGCTGATGAAGTACGTGCACTTGCTTCTAAAACACGTTCATCAACTGATGATATAAGCCAGTTAATAGATAGCTTATTATCTGAAGTGGGGAACGCGTCTACCGTTATTGAAAAAGGTGTGATACGTGCACAGGATGCGGTTGATGAAACATCAGTTGCTTTTGATGCTCTGCACAGTGTTGTTGTTAAAGTTGATGAAATAACCAACCAAATTACACATATTGCAACTGCTGCTGAAGAGCAAAGTTCGGTAACAGAAGAGATAAATCGTAACTTAACGCTTATATCTGATGCTGCTTCGCAACTGGCTGATTTATCTGCACAGGCGGGGGATAGCAGCGAAGCGCTTAATGCACTTGTTGCCCAGCAAGATAATGAACTTAATAAGCTTAAAACGTAACTTACAAATTAAGCTTTAAGCACAAAAAATGGCCAGTTAATACTGGCCATTTTTATTTAGTAGAATAAGTGTAACTTGTTGAGAATGCTCGATAATTGCTATTTATAACTTTTTAATCAACATAAACATTTGGTTGATCATTGGCTCAGCAAATTGCTCTACATTAGGACGATTAAAATAACCGCGTAAACCTGTAAATTGCACTTGAAAAAAGCGCGCATATTCAACAGCGGTCAACGTGTTACTTAACTCACCTTTGTTTATTGCTTGGTTAAATAATTGCGTTAAATAAGCTTCAAATTGAGCTGTTAAATCTAAGCTTAACTCGTATAGGTTTGAGTCTTTTTCTGCAAACTCGCTGTTTGCTTTAACCAGCATACAAATAGCGCTTGGGCTGCAATCTTTTGTTTTAATTACCACGTTTTCAACAAACGCACGTAATCCACCAAGTACTGTATCGGCACTTGATAAAAACCCCTCTATTTGGGTTTTCATTTGTACTGTGTAATCTTTCAGCGATTCGCAGTATAGACCTTCTTTAGAGCCAAACGCAGAGTAAATACTACCGGGGCGCATATTAACGGCTTCTTGTAAGTCACGCGTTGAGGTTGCATGAAAACCTTTTTGCCAAAATAGCTGGCTAGCAACGCGAACTACATTATCGCGTTCAAATTTAACCTTATTAGCCATATCATTCTCAATCAATTTGAACATTTGCTCAATTTTAACTTGAACGGTCGCTCAAAATCAAATGCTATGTGTCTCGAAGTTACTTAAAACTATTAATTATTAGGAGCTAACCATGGCCGAATTTACTTTATACACTCAAGAAAACGCACCAGAAGAAGCAAAACCGTTACTAGCTGATTCAGTAGCAGCATTTGGTATGCTTCCTAACTTACATGCAGTAATGGCTGAAGCACCAAGATTACTTAAAGGTTACCAAGTACTGCATGAGCTTTTTCAAAAAACATCATTCAATGCAGAAGAACTAACAGTAGTATGGCAATCAATTAACGTTGAGCACGCATGTCATTACTGTGTTCCTGCACACAGTGGTATTGCAGCGGCAATGAAAGTTGACCAAGGTGTTGTTGATGCACTTGTAAACAAAACACCACTTGAAAACCCTAAGCTAGAAACTCTTCGTGAAACTACACTCGCAATGACACGTGAACGTGGCGTGATCAGCGATGAGCAAATCGAAAAATTCTTTGCAGCAGGTTACGCTAAGCAACAGCTACTTGAAATTATTGTAGGCTTGTCTCAAAAAGTAATGAGCAACTACACTAATCACCTTGCTGATACACCAGTAGACGCGCCATTTAAAAAATACGTAAAATAAATACGGTTTTATAAATGACAAAAGGCAGCCTAGGCTGCCTTTTTTGTTTGCCCAGCGAAGCTGGCAAACCCGATAGGCTGAAAGATGCCTTATCACCCTGACTAAGGGGAAGATAATCTGAATGGCAAGGGCGTCACTGGCCAACGGTGGGGTCTGAAGGAAGCCATAAGAAGTTAGAGGTACACAACTAACCGTAACCTGTTTCGGCAGTATTGGTGGGTCAGCGTGCAAAATAGCGCAACGCCCTATACTTAGTCAGACCAATACTGTGCTTGAGGGTGGG